>DNPQ01000115.1 GCA_003501335.1 Bacillota bacterium | reverse complement strand
TCACTGAATCGTTGCGTATGCATACTCAACTCTTCGGTATGCATACTTTATCGTTGCGTAAGCATACTCAACCGTTGCGTTAATTTTTCCATGACTTTTACCGATAACCAGGTCCAACCAATAGACCTTCAAAACCATAATTAATTCAAAATCTTTTTCCGCCAATGCTTCGCTCCCAATCCACCGAAAAAACAAAGTCTATGGTTACTCATTTCAAAGAAGCAGTAATGATTGCCATTTTATACACTTCATCCGCATTACAACCTCTTGAAAGGTCGTTGATGGGTGCATTCAGGCCCTGCAGGATCGGACCATAGGCTTCAAAGTTTCCAAGACGCTGGGCTATTTTATAACCGATATTCCCGGCATTGATATCTGGGAATATGAATGTGTTAGCCTGTCCTGCGACAGGAGAGTGTGATGCTTTTGTCTTTGCAACATCCTCAGAAAACGCGGCATCAAACTGCAGCTCACCATCAATTGGAAAGTCCAGATGCATTTCCTTTAATTTCGTGGCTGCATTTCGAACTTTATCCACTGATTCTCCTTTGCCTGAGCCTAATGTGCTATAAGATAATAAAGCAACCCTGGTATCCATTGAAAAAATCCTTGCGGTTCTTGCTGTTTCAAGCGCAATTTCTACAAGTTCATCCTCACTTGGATTCAAATTAATAGCACAATCGGCCATAGCATACTTTTCTTCAACATTTTCCGTTTTGCGGTATAGAATAAAACAGCTTGAAACGATTTTATTGGCAGGTCTTGTTTTAATAATTTGAAGCGCCGGGCGAACGGTATCGGCGGTAGAATAGGTGGCACCCCCTAAAAGACCGTTGGCATACCCCATTTTTACAAGCATGGTACCGAAGTAATTGGTTTTCCTCAAAGCCTCCCGGCAGGTCTTTTCATCCATTTTCCCTTTTCTTAGTTCAACCATCGTAGCAACCATGGATTCTATTGCCGGATAAGTTAGCGGATCGATCATTTCAATCTCGTTTACAGGAAAACCATACTGCTTGGATGCTGTATGGATATCTTCCGGATTGCCCAGCAGTATCGGTTCAAGGATCTTCTCTTTCTTTAAACGACTTGTCGCCTCAAGAATTCTCGGATCGGAACCTTCCGTAAATATAAGCTTTTGCCGATTCGTTTTTAATTTTTCAATCATATTCTCAAACATTTTATGTCCCTCCTGTTCCACTCTCATCGTACATCCTTCAAAAAAGGTTCATTAAAAAAATGATATCAAGATGAAATCAGCTCTTCATCTTGGTATCAATCATTAACCAATTTCCTCTTTATGAAACATTCATAAACATTTTTTAAAAGCCAACCTCGGGTTTTAATCCTGCTAATCCAGTAAATCGGGGTCCTAAATGACCTCTCTGATCAGCGCCGGTTGACTTACCTGCTTATCGCTCCAATGGTAACAGTCTCTGACCTCAGCTTCCGACGCAGCCGCCCCGGGCCGGTCACTGGCATACACTTCCGCTATGACAGTCCCCCGGGTTACATAATCGCCTATTTTGGCCGCCAGTTTGATACCCACCTCGGGTTTAATAATGTCTTCCAATTTACTGCGGCCGGCTCCCAATTTCATGGCGCAAATCCCAAGAGCCCGGCAATCAATCCGCTCTACCCAGCCGTCACGGGAGGCTACTACCGGATGGATTACGGGCGCCTGAGGCAAAAGGCCCGGATCTTCCACCACCCGGGCGTCTCCTCCCTGGGCTGTTATGAGCTGGCCGAATTTAGCGGCTCCCTTGCCGCTCTCCAACATATTTTTCATTAAATCAGCGCCCGCCTCCGGCGAAGCCGAACGTTCCGCCAGATAAGCCATATATCCCCCTAAGATCAAGCATAATTCGGTTAAATCCCGCGGACCCTCTCCCCGGAGAGTCTGAATGGCTTCCGTAACTTCCAGACTGTTGCCAATCGCCCGGCCCAGCGGCTCATTCATGTCGCTTAAGACAGCCTTAAAACGCCGTCCGGAACGGTTGCCAATCTCCACCATGGTTTTGGCAAGCTCTACTGCCTGATCATAATCGCGCATGAAAGCGCCGTCGCCGAATTTAACATCCAGCAAAACACCATCGGCGCCCGCCGCCAGTTTTTTCGACACAATACTGCTGGCGATTAAGGGAATACTTTCAACGGTAGCTGTTAAATCCCGTAATGCATAAAGCTTTTTATCGGCCGGTACCATGTGGCCGCTTTGTCCAACGAGGGCCACCCCAATCCGGGCCACCTGCTGTAAAAATTGTTCTTGGGGCAAACTGGTTTTAAAACCCGGAATTGACTCCAGTTTATCAACAGTGCCCCCGGTATGGCCCAGTCCCCGCCCCGACATCTTGGCAACCGGTATGCCCGCCGCCGCCACTAAAGGAATGAGTACCAGCGATGTCTTGTCTCCGACCCCGCCTGTACTGTGCTTATCAACCTTGCGTCCGGGAATTGCCGATAAATCAATCATTTCCCCGGAGCTGGCCATTTCCAGTGTCAAATAAGTACATTCTTCAAAGGTCATTCCTCGGAAATACACGGCCATACACCAAGCGCTCATTTGATAATCGGGGATCTCCCCGGCTACAAACCCGCTAATCAGATAATGAATTTCCTCACGGGTCAATTCTCCGCCTTCGCGCTTTTTCCAAATCAAATCATATACCCTCATGATGTCACCCCATTTTTTTAAAAGCCGATTCGGCTGGCAAATTCTTCTCCAACCGGCCATGATTCAAGGTTGAAGCACTTACATAAAGTAGCGGCGATATCTGCAAAAGTATTGCGGATTCCTAAATTGACACCCACAGGGAGGCCCGGTCCGACAATTAATAACGGAGTAAACTCCCTTGAATGGTCGGTGCTCGGTGTGGTCGGATCGCAACCATGATCCCCGGTAATAATCATCCAATCACCCTCACGAAGCTTGGGTAAATTCTGTCCGAGCCAAGCGTCAAATTCCTGCAAAGCTTGGCCATACCCTTTCGGATCATTGCGGTGGCCATAAAGCATATCAAAATCAACACAGTTTACAAAGACCAGTCCTTCAAAATCCCGTTCAATCAGTTCACTGACAAATGCCAGAGTCTCCGGATTGTTATGGGTATGATTGGACTGTGTCAAGCCTTGCCAGCAAAAGATATCTTCGATTTTTCCCACACCATATACAGTAAACTTAGCCGCTTTGAGGCGATCCAATACCGTCTCCGAAAATGGCTCTAGGGAAAAATCTTTACGTCCCGGTGTGCGATAGAAAGAGCCCGGTTTACCTAGAAACGGACGGGCAATGACCCGGCCGACCGCATGTTCTCCCTGCAACATTTTGCGGGCTATTTCACAATATTGATATAATTGATCAAGGGGGACGATTTCTTCATGGGCGGCAATCTGGAAGACACTATCGGCTGATGTATAAACAATCAAATCCTTGCTGCGAAGATGCTCGGCGCCCAGTTCCACAATGATTTCCGTCCCGGAGGCCGCTTTATTCCCGATGACCCCGTGCCCGGTCTTGCGGGAAAACTCGGTGATGATTTCCGGTGGAAAACCGTGAGGATAGACCGGAAAAGGTTTTTCAAGAATCAAACCCGCCATTTCCCAATGTCCGGTGGTGGTATCCTTTCCGGCTGACCGTTCCGCCATTTTTCCGAATATCTTACCCTCGGCATCCGCTGAAACTCCCTGAATCGCTGTTAATTTACCGAGCCCCGCCGCTTCCATATGGGGTAAATTCAAACCTCCGAGCACTTTAGCGATATTACCCACCGTATTGCTTCCTTGATCGCCATAAGCTACAGCATCAGGCAATGCACCCACTCCAACACTGTCCAGTACAATTAAAAATACGCGTTTTGTTTTCATTTTTTCACCTGTTATCAATTATTTCTGTTGCTATAAAAAATGGGGAGCCGGTTTCCCAAGATAGAAGCCCTGACCATAGGTTACACCAATCTCTTTTAAAATCTGCACTGTTTGTGCGCTTCCTACAAATTCGGCAACAGTTTCCAAATTGAGGGCTTTCGCCAAATCATACATGGCCTGGACCAAGCAACGCAAAGTGGAATCGCTGTCCAAAGCGCTAATAAATGCGCCATCCAATTTCAATTGACTAACCGGTAAATTTCTCAAATAGGAGAAGGAATTAAATCCGGCTCCAAAATCATCTAAGGAAAAAGAACAGCCCAAAGCCTTCAGTCGCCGGATCCATTCCTGCGCCAAACTTAGATCGCGAATCACCGAGGTCTCGGTGATTTCAAATCCCAGCCTTCCCGGCTCAAGTCCATATTGCAATAAACTATCTTCGATAAAGGCCAGTAAAGCTTCATCAGCCAGACTATTTCCGGAAAGGTTTACAAATACACGTATTTCGGGATGTTTTTGCAAAGTATACAAAACATGACGGACGACCCAGCGATCAATCTGCGGCATTAATCCAAATTGTTCCGCAGCCGGTAAAAAGGCATCCGGAGTCATGATGGCGTTATGACTCTTCAACCGGATCAAAGCTTCATAATGTACGATCTGATTATCGCTTAAGCTAACGACCGGCTGGTAATAAATTAAAAAGCCGTCCCCTTCCAAAGCATCTTTAATCGAGGATACGATTTCATTGGTCCGTGACAGCTGAATCATCGTGTTATCTTCGGGATAATACAACACCGCCCTGTTGCGGCCCTGTCTTTTAGCGGCATACATGGCTGTATCGGCTTGGGAAAGGAGGGTTCCCGGGTCATAATTTCCATCCATCGGTACCACGCCGATACTCAAGCCAAGATGAAAACTATGGTTATCAAAAACGAAACGGTAATCCTCAACGGTTTGACAGATACGATCCGCGATGGCTTTGGCTTCATTAATGTCTTCTCCATCCAGCAACAGGGCAAATTCATCACCACCGGTTCGGGCCAATAAATCATATTCGCGCAAATGTTTCTGCAATAAAGCAGTAAACGTAACCAGCACTTTATCGCCTATCGAATGACCCATCGTATCATTGACAACCTTAAAATTATCCAAATCCATCATCATAAAAGTACTGGGCCTTCCCCGGCGAGCAAGGACCACCCCTTTTTTAAGGGCATTTTCCAGCAAGCGACGGTTGGGTAAACCGGTTAATTGATCATGACTGGCCAAAAATCCAAGTTGTTTTGCTTGTTCCTTCCGTTTCGCGTCTATCCCCTGTAATTGAACAGCCATTTTATTAAAAGACTGCATCAAAAAATCCAATTCATCACCGGGAGGGCGGGGTATCTTTGAGCCGGTTTTTACCCTTTGACTATTGGCGAGCCGCACATCAAACTTGCCTTCCGCCAATGCATTAAAAGCGTCCAGTATTTGAGCGAGCCTTTTGCCAAGCAAGGCATTGGTCAAGTAATAAATAACAATCAGCAAAACAAAAATTGCAGCCGTTGAATAGATTAAGGTAAGGTAAAAGGCTTGCCTGCTTAAACGTTTTAATAAATTTTTGGAAAAAGAAATTTTTACATAAATAGGTAGGCTTGAACCTTGATGGATAGTCAGGTATGTATCGAGAGATTTGGATGCCTCCACAAAAACCGGTGATTGGCTACCCAAAACCGGCATAACCGGTTCACTTTGACCGATTTGTTGAAGATTTTGATGGGCCAAAATTCTCCCCTGCTTATCGAGGACGGCAACTTCCGAGATATCACCGGAACTCTTAAAAATCTGCTCACAAAGTTTACTCAGACCATAAAGAGATTTCTCGGTGGCTCCGGCTCTTAGGGATAATTTCAGCTTTTCAAGTAAAGGAATCCCCAAGGCTTCTTCCCTTAAAAATATCTGATGCGCCGTACTATGCCGGGTGATGCTTTGGTAAAAAGCAGCGTGAACCGCTATAATAATGAAAACCGTAATTCCCAAGGTGCGAAACAAATTCATGGAAATCCGCGGGGTCTTCATTGCAAATACCTTCCAAAATATGTCTGCAATCCAGGCCCAGCCATCTGAAAAGACTTTTTAGTAAATTCGAGACCTAGTTTGTGAAAATTCTCAATATCCGGTCGAATGATCTTCATCCCACTTTCTTTTAACTTTCCGAGACAATTATCATTGAAGCTTTTACCAAATATCGTTGGCGCAAACGAGTTTTTTGAAATCATAAATCCACCCAATAGATTTGCTGATGATCTAATTAATTTATATTCATTCGCCAACATTCATAGTTTCCCTTTTTCAGCGAAAGTTCCCTTAAGAAATGTGGATGATTTTAATTTTTTTAAAAACAAGTCAATCGGTGGGTAAGAAATAAAGTAAAGACCAAAAATGGAGCCGGAAATCTTCTCTCCGGCTCCATATGGATGCTTTAAACCAGATTTCATTATAAAGGACCCAATCAAACGATAAAAGCTAAAGCCCTGCCTTGGGAACATCAAGAATTTAACTGTTCAAGTCTTTCCTTGATCTTGACAGCCTTATCTTTAAAATTAACTAGCTTTTCCCGTTCTTTGGCAACAACCTGAGGCGGAGCTTTGGCCACAAAAGAATCGCTGCTGATCCGCGACTCGATTTTCCCAATTTCAGACGCTAATTGATCATACTCTTTGGATAAGCGTTCTTTCTCTTTGGCCACATCAACCAAACCGGCAACCGGCATAAAGATCTTAATACCCGCCGCCACCGCGCTGATGGATTTCTCGGCTTGATAACTTTCATCACTCACCAAACGGGAACTGCCAAGTCCCGCCATGCTGGAAATATATTGCATGTTGCGCTCCAAAACCGCTTTTTTATCGGCCGGACTTACAAAAATGGCTTCCACTTTTTTCTGGGGTTGGACACTAGCTTCGGCCCGGATATTACGGATGGTCCGCACCACCTCGATGATAGCTTCCATTTCAGCGCCGGCTGCCGCATATTGATTTTTTTCATTAACCGCCGGCCATTGGGTGATCATGATGCTTTCCCCTTCATGGGGCAAAGCCTGCCATATTTCTTCGGTTAAAAACGGCATAAAAGGATGTAATAGCTCCATTGTCTGCCGCAGTACTCTGGCCAGAATCGATTGGGCGGTCTTTCTTTCTAAATTATTCTCATCTTGATAAAGGCGGGGCTTTGAAAATTCAATGTACCAATCGCAATATTCATTCCATAAAAAATCATACAACAGGGAAGCCGCCGCGCCCAAATCAAAACGCTCCAACAGTTTGGTGACGTCGGCTGTGACTGTTTCCATACGGGACAAAATCCATTTGTCCGGCAATGTCAGCCATTCATCCGGCAGGGAAACATTTTGTCCTTTCGCAAAAGAATTCAGCATCGAAGAATGCAAATCATCCACTAAATCGCCCTCGATGGCCATTTCTTTCTCGTGGTGCATCAGCACAAAACGGGCGGCGTTCCATATTTTATTGGTGAAATTGCGGCTGCCTTCCACTTTTTCCAATTGAAAACGCTGATCCTGCCCCAGGGCCGTGCCGGTTGCCAAGGTGAAACGCAAGGTATCGGCTCCAAATTTATCAATCACTTCTTGCGGATCAACGATCGTTTCCGGCCGCGATTTACTCATTTTTTTACCAAACTTATCGAGCACCAGTCCATGAATTAATACTTTCCGGAAAGGAACTTCTTTTTGTGACTCCAGGCCCATGAAAATCATCCGGGCTACCCAGAAAAAGATAATGTCCCTGCCCGTTACCAGCACCGAAGTGGGATAAAAATGTTTCAACTCTTCGGTTTGCTTAGGCCAGCCCAAAGTGGAAAAGGGCCACAGTCCCGAAGAAAACCAGGTGTCCAGCACATCCTGATCTTGTTCTAATTTTTTACTGCCGCATTTTGGGCAAGCTGTAGGATCGGTACGGGAGGCGATCACTTCATGACAGTCTCCGCAATACCAAACGGGAATTCGGTGTCCCCACCATAATTGACGTGAAATACACCAATCGCGGATATTTTCGAGCCATCCCAGATAGATTTTAGTAAAACGCTCCGGAACGAATTCGATCCGGCCATCCAGTACGGCCTTAATTGCCGGCTCCGCCAGAGGTTTCATTTTCACAAACCACTGTTTGGAGATTAAGGGCTCAATAATGGTATCGCAACGGTAACATTGGCCAACCGCATGACTGTGCTCTTCAATCCCCACCAAGTAGCCTTGCTCTTGCAAATCTTTAACTACGGCATCACGGCACTCATAACGGTCCATGCCGGCATATTTCCCGGTATCCGGGGTCATTTTGGCATCAAAATCAATCACGGTTATTTGCGGTAAGTTATGACGCATGCCCATTTCAAAGTCATTAATATCATGAGCCGGGGTTATTTTAACCGCACCGGTGCCAAAACTCATGTCCACATAAGAATCCGCGATAATCGGAATTTTGCGGTTCATAATCGGCAGGATAACTTCTTTACCGACTAAGTCCTTATAGCGGGCGTCATCGGGATGAACCGCCACTGCCGTATCACCCAACATCGTCTCGGGACGGGTGGTAGCCACTTCGATAAAACCAGCGCCATCGGCCAAAGGATAGCGGATATGCCATAGGTGGCCTTGCCTGTCTTCATGTTCCACTTCAATGTCGGAAATGGTGGTGTGACATTTGGGACACCAGTTAATGAGGTAACTGCCGCGATAAATTAGACCCTGTTCATAAAGTTTGATAAAAATTTCCCGGACAGCTTCCGAGCAACCTTCATCCATGGTAAAACGTTCCCGGTCCCAATCACAAGAAGCGCCCATTCTTTTCAATTGTTTAATGATGGTCCCGCCGTATTGCTTCTTCCAGGCCCACACGCGTTCCAGAAACTTTTCCCGTCCCAAATCATATTTAGTGAGGCCTTCCTTAGCCAAAGCCTGTTCTACCTTTGCTTGGGTGGCAATACCGGCATGATCGGTGCCCGGCATCCAGAGAGCATTGTATCCCTGCATCCGCCGCCAGCGGATCAGAACATCCTGCAAAGTATCGTCAAGCGCATGTCCAAGGTGTAAAACCCCGGTAACATTAGGCGGCGGGATTACAATGCAATAAGGCTTTTTATCCTTCTCAACCTCAGCGTGGAAGTATTTCTTTTCAAGCCAGATTTGGTACCATTTTTCCTCTACACTCTGAGGATTATAAACTGTCGGCAAACTCATTCAAAAACCTCCTCCAAATTACGGTTCAGTGTTGGTTCTAACTCCAACCCAAATCCAAATCTCTCTGTCCGGACCCATAAAAAAAGACCATCGTCTAAAAAAGGACGAAAGTCTCAACCTCCGCGGTACCACCTAATTTCCCTCTATTCCGGGCTCTTTATGCTGTAACGGGCAACCCGACCGGAGCTACTAAAAACGCTCAACCAAACATTCATCACCAATTTAGAGCGTTCGTTCGCATAATATAGACCGGTAGCTCCCAGGCGACCTTCAACTTTTCAAAGGAAGGCCTTGCACCACCGGCCTCTCGCTAAACCTTTTAAAAAGTTTACTCCTCCTGATCAATGCAGATATGTAATAGAAATTGTTGTTAACATAAATTATACAATCAACATCTGCAGGTGTCAAGCAATCCCTTGGAATTATTCACTATCCGGGAAATCTTTCAGCCCGCTTCTTTCAATTCGAAATTTTATCCCACATAAACTTTTGCTACATAAGGAGAAGTCATTAAGCCAAGCAGACTCCAATAATTAGGCAAAAATCGGATGACCTCGCCGACTTTGATTGAGCTCTGCGCTGCCATCACCAGATAATCACTGCTGCCGCCCATTACTGTCAAGGTAGGATTCATAGGAGTTAAACCGCTTAACGGCGTATCTTGATGACCCAGATTCAGTAAGAACCGCATTCCCGCTTCCACTTTAGGCATGTCCGGTTTCCGGCCGAAAGCATCAAGCCCTATTTCCCCATCCGGTTCAGCGGGTTTCCATTGGGCCTCGATGACTTCCGCCTCTACCACAAAAGCATCCTGAAAAAGCTCAGGGAGAAAGCTTCCCGCCAAAGTCTCCCGGCCCAGAAAAATTCCTTCTCCAATCCGTAAATGGTTGACTCCGGACGGGAGAG
>DNPQ01000154.1 GCA_003501335.1 Bacillota bacterium | reverse complement strand
TTCATTCGGAGATTTTGTAAACATAATTGGATGATTTTTCAAGTCCGGGATTGGATAATTTACATGATTTCAAAGTCATAAATCTATGGTAACCCCTTGACAAATATAGTTGACAGTGATATTTTTGTATTAGATTAGCACTCCCTTTGATAGAGTGCTAACAAAACATTAAAAAAAGAGGTGCATTTTCTTGGCCTCCCGCAACAAACTGGACGAACGCAAGAAAAGTATATTGAAAGTGGTTACGGATGATTATATAGCATCCGCAGAACCGGTCGGTTCCCGAACCATCGCCCGGAGGTATAATCTTGGTTTATCGCCGGCAACGATCCGCAATGAAATGGCGGATTTGGAGGAAGGCGGGTACCTTGAGCAACCGCATACTTCTGCCGGGAGGATTCCTTCGGAGGTCGGCTATCGTTATTATGTTGATGCTTTGATCTCTTTGCAAAAGCTTACACATCAAGAAGTGGAGAATATCTACAAGGAGATGGAAGGTTATCACCGGGAGATTGAGTCGATTATTCATCAAACCTCTAAAATCCTGGTGCAGATGACCAAATACCCTTCAGTGGTATTGAGCCCACAGTTTAAGACAGCCATTTTTCGCCATATTCAACTGGTTAAATTATCAGCAACGACGGTTTTGGTTTTAATTGTTACCGACACGGGATATGTCGAAAATAAAATGATTGAATTGCAAACTGAGGTTTCCACCGAGGAACTGGATCGGATCTCTGAGCTATTGAATAAGAAACTCAGGGGGATAAGTCTAAAAGACCTTCAAAGTACGCTTCTCAATGATATCCGTTCTGAACTGGTGCTACATGATCAGTTTTTCAACGAATCCGTTAAGTTATTGATTAAAGCAATAGCCAATCGGACCAGTGACAGAGTTTATATTGATGGAGCCCTGAAAATTCTTGAACAACCGGAATTTTCCGATCTGCAGAAATTTAAACCGCTTATGAATGCTCTGGAAGAAGAAGACCGATTGTATAAACTTTTGTCTCGTAATCCGGGACGGGGGGCTCAAGTTAAAATCGGTCATGAAAATGATGAGCTGGGTTTAAATGACTGCAGCGTTATTACTTCCAGTTATGAAATTGCCGGCAGAACGGTAGGGGTAATTGGAGTATTGGGACCAACCCGGATGGATTATGCCAAAGTCGTCCCCATTGTGGAATATACTTCTTCAATTTTGAGTGAGTTGCTCACAATGATCAGTAAACGTACTTCCCGTTGAATAATCGGGTTGCGGAAAACATCGGAAAATAGGGTGATGTTTTTAGAAAAATTGAAAGTTGCTGGGGATTCCGATTAAAATCTCCAGGTTGCGTATAATAATGTGGAAATCTGTATATATGCGTAACCTGGGAGGCTTGAATGTCAGTTAAAGATGTTACAGACTGTACTGAAGTCGATCAATATATGGCGGCTTTGGTGACTAATTGTGGGGCGATTCGGGCCATTACGGAAGCTGTTCAGGGAACATTAGGCCCCAAGGGCTTGGATTGCATGTTGGTCGATCCATTTGGCGGGATTATGGTGACTAATGATGGAGTAACGATTTTAAAAACAATGGATGTTAACCATCCGGCTGCTCGGATTCTGATAAGTGCCGCTGAATATCAAGAAAAACAAGTCGGTGACGGGACAACGACCGCTACCATCATTGCCGGAACCCTCGTTTCGGAAGGCGTTAATCAAGTTCTGAAGGGTGTACCGGTTATTCGAGTCATTGAAGGAATTCGTTTGGGAGTCGCGAGGGCTTTAGAATTTTTAGCGGAGTTAAAAACTCCGGTCGAAGATTTGACAAGCCCCATACTACATAAGATTGCTTTGATCGCCGCCCGTGAGCATCATGATTTAGCAAATTTGGTTATAGAGGCTGCCCGAATTATAGGGCCTGAACGATTAATAGCTGAGGAATTCAAATTAGCTGATCAAGTAATAGCGATTGAAGGATCTGAAAGCGCCTTAATTCGGGGTACGATTATCAATCGAATGCCGATGAATCCGGAAATGCCCCGACGGCTCCAGAAAACTAGAATTTTAATTATTGATGATGCTTTGGAACCCCTTAAAATAGATAATGAGGCTTTGACAACCGAAACAGGTTTTAATCATCAATTACATAAAGAGCAGGAATTAATCGCTAATATTAAAAAAATCGCTGATTTGGGAATCGGAGCGATTTTTGCGGATCGTTTTATTTGTGACTTTGCGGAAGATTTATTGACGGATTTAGGTATTATCGGGGTACAAGGCGTTTCTGGCGATGAATGGCATCGTTTAGCAGAGATGACGGGAGCCAGACCGATAAAAAGAGGTAGTTTATCAAAGCCCCCGGCCGATTTGGAGCCTTTGACCGGAGAAATCGAACAGCTTGTAATTAATGACAAATTTCGCCAAATTCGTATTTTCGGAAAACCGAACCAAAATTACGTGACGATGATAGCAGGAGCAAATACAAAAGAGGTGGTTGGAGAAAAAGAACGGATCATGAAAGATGCTGCTTCGGCTTTACAAGCAGCGTGGCTCGGCGGAGCCGTACCTGGCGGTGGCAGCGCTGAAATGAGCATTGCTAGAAGAATGAATGAAAAACCGCTTCGGGACATGGCTTATTACGGTTATCATTGTGTGATCGAAGCTTTAAAAAAACCGCTCATTCAAATATGTACCAATGCCGGGTTTAATCCTTTAGAAAAAGTCGCTGAAGTTTTAGGACGCCAGGAACAGCTCGACTCAAACGCGATTGGCGTAAATTGTGATACCGGCGCTATTGAAGATTTAAGTCAATTAGGAATCTGGGATCCCTACCTGGTTAAATATCAGGCAATTAAGACCGCCGGTGAAGTAGGAGAAGCAATATTACGGATTAATATGATTATTAAAATGAAAGAGGAAAAGGTCCATCATGACGAAAAAACATGACGATGCAGCGGAAAACG
>DNPQ01000545.1 GCA_003501335.1 Bacillota bacterium | reverse complement strand
CAAATGTCTTCCGTCAAGATTAGCAGTTCCGAAAATAATTCGATTTATTCAGTGACCGCTTCGACAATAGCCTCTCCCTCAGGAAGCGGTGTTATGACCTGCAGAATCATGAATGGGACAAACGGCGCCTATACGGACAGTCAGATTTATTGGGCGGTACTCGGTATCAATCCATCTACCGGTCTATGGTGCTATCTGGACCTGAATGGCACTCTGAGCCCGATTTCCACTGCTTTGAATGACGCTTCCGGTCATTTGACCAAAAATGGCATCAATTACGCCAACATTTATCATACCATCAACGAACAACAATGGTTTAGCTTGCCCAAGATAACCTCCGGCCGAATGTATCTTAGCGTGGGGAGCCCCTGCTATATTAAAACCTATGATACCGGATTCGCCGGCCCCGATATTAACAATTCCACCGATCCCAATCTTAATGTCTATTTTGATTTCATCGAATTTACCATTAATGATTCCGGCTATCATGGAAATACCACCCGGGTTGACGGATTCGGTTTCCCCATCCAGCACCGCCTGGTCAACAAAGCCGGTGATTACGATAAAACCGTCGGTGAATATGAATCGGAAACCCGTTCAGGTTTGTTTACGGAGTATCAAAATGAAGTACCGGATGAATTTAAATCTTTAGGTACGGTCCAAACCCCTTACCGAATTATCGCGCCGATTCACGGATCTTTCGCGGCCGGCGGAGCCAACGCCAATTATTTTACGGGTTATTCCGGTTATTCCACGCAGGATATTTTAGCAGGTACCAATGGGTTGCAACAAAATGCAGCCGCTTGTGCAGCAATCAACCGCCATGTCTATACCCTTTCCGACTGGAATGATGTCAGCAACTATTATTTAGCAGCACCTGCCAATTACTACGCGAAGTTCTGGCATACGCACAGTATCGATAGGCTTGCATACGGATTTTGCTATGACGATGTCAATGGACAAGCAGCCTACCTGGAGGTCGGCGCCCCTAAAGGGTTAATCATTCGGATTGGCTGGTAAAGCCGAAAGGAGGAAATTTATTAACCTTGGTATCTGATTAAAATATAAACTCAAGTTTGATCATACGAAAAGGAGGTTTGATCTTTTATGATTTCATCTTTAAGAAACAAATTGAAACACAGTTGGAAATTGATATCGCTGACGATGGCATTTTTAAGCTTATTCATCATGAATATCGCCAATGCGGATACAACAACATCCAAGAGACTGGTCGTATATTTCCCAAACTGGGGGACTTATAACTCCGCTCATAAAAGCATCACAGTAGGGATGATTCCCTGGAGTAAAGTAACAGCCGTCAACCACGCGTTTTTTGAAGTCGACTCCAGTTACAAACTGGCTTCAACCGATACATATGCCGATTATGATAAGTGGTTTGACCATTCGGAAGGTTGGGATACCGGAGATCTCCGCGGCCATTTCGGAGAGTACAAATATTACAAAACCCAATATCCCGATGTGAAAATCATTGTTTCAGTTGGCGGCTGGACTCGCGGGGAAAACTTTCACGCCATGGCTTTAACCGCCGCGAACCGAGCAATTTTTATCCAGAGTGTGGTGGACTTTTTAAAACAATATACTTTCATCGACGGTATTGATCTTGACTGGGAATATCCGGGCGTCAACCGGGCGGCCGATCCTAATGATCAGTATGATAAAGGATGTCCAGGCGGTCCCGAAGATACCGCAAATTATACCGCGCTGCTCAAGGAACTTCGTGCAGGCCTCAATAATAACGGTTTTTCTTCTAAATTAATAACCGTTGCGGCACCAGCGGGTTGTGACAAACTGGAGTTGCAACAACCGGATATTTATGCTCAATACGTTGATTGGCTCAACGTGATGACCTACGATTTCCATGGAGCTTGGGAAACCACCACCAATAACGCAACGCCGCTCTATGTTAATCCTAATGATCCTTCGGCGACTTCTCCGACGGATATCAAAAACAAATACAATGTCGATTATGCAATGCGAAACCTGCGGGATAATTATCACATTTCCTCTGATAAACTCAATGTGGGGACTCCCTTTTATTCCCGCGGCTGGAAAAACGTAACCGGCGGCACCAACGGCATGTTTGCCAGCGCGTCCGGAGCTCCCGTCGGCAGCTGGGATAATGCAGCTTCACCCGGAGGCCAATATCCCTATTCAGAATTAAAGACCATGGAAAATGCAAGCGGCTATGTGAAATACCGGGATCAATATGCAATGACCCCTTGGCTTTATAATTCTTCACTCGGCGTGACCCTCAGTTATGAGGATGAAACATCATTAAGTACCAAATGCGATTATATCAATAGCAACAGTTTCGGTGGTTTGGTAGTTTGGGAGATATCCGGGGACGACGCTAACTATACCCTTACCAATTTAGCCTATAATAAATTGATAGCGGGTAGCGGAACAGCGACTGTGGCCACTCCGGTCTTTAACTTAAGCAGTCGTGTCTATACCAATGCTCAGTCGATTACGATTTCTTGCGTGACTTCAGG
>DNPQ01000485.1 GCA_003501335.1 Bacillota bacterium | reverse complement strand
TCCGGATTCCCAATTATTTTCAACGGACGCGGATATTCAAAACCGATTTCAACCTCAGCTACTATTCGGCCTGGTTTCTCCCCCATAACGATGACTCGCCTTGATAGAAACACCGCTTCAAAAATATTATGGGTAACCAGCAAAATCGTTGCCCCAGTCCGCAATTGCATATCCAATAATTCTAAATGAAGTCCTGTGCGAGTAATATCATCCAAAGCCGCGAAGGGTTCATCCAGCATTAAAATTTGGGTATCCCCGACCAAAGCTCGCGCTAAGGCAGCCCGTTGCCGCATACCTCCTGATAACTGATGAGGGTATTTATGTTCTGAATCGCTCAAATTGGCTAATTCCAGAGCTTTCTTTACCTTAGACCCCATGATGATTTTATCGGTTTCGCCCTGGATTTCCAGGGGAAGTTCAACATTGGCAGCCACGGTTCGCCAGGGCAACAATAAGGAATCCTGGGGGACAAAGCCCAATCCCGGCCATCCCGGCGCTGCTTTTTGTCCTAAAGCCATGACCTCGCCATGCGTAGGTGGAATGACTCCGGCGATTAACCGCAAAAGAGTTGATTTACCGCAGCCGCTCGGTCCCACCAGGCTGACGATTTCTCCCTGATAGATGCCAAAATCAATTCCGGATAATTCCGGCAGCTTCCCCTTGGTAAACGTTAAGGTAACATCTTTCATTTGAATAACTGGACTGTTCATCGATATTTTCACCTTCAAAAATAAAAATCCCTGAATATATTAATTATTCAGGGACAGGAAAAACAGAGTTTCCTTCTTTCATCCGGACTGTACCGTCGGTTCTGGAATCTCACCAGATCTGCTCATATAGCGCGTGGACTTAAGAACACTAATTTTCTTAAAAAATTAATTTCTCATACCACCGGTCGGGAATTGGAAAAAATGTTTACATTAGTAAACATAACCACACCCTGCCCTGAAGGATAAATATTCTATTGAGTTTATTTTAAAACGAAAAATCTAATTTGTAAATTAATGTTTTGTAAAAAAATATATATTTTTGGTAAAGCTTTAGCAACCTTTTATAGGCCTGAAATAGGGACTGGATAACAATTGGAGCCAAGTAAACGACCCGCACAAGTAGAACTAAGATCATAAAGATGCAGGAGTCCATTTTTTAGTGCCGAATATTTATAAAATATTACCTAGAATTCAGGAATGTTTGACAATAATGTTATTGTAGAATTATATCCTATGTCTTAACCAACCTCATTAACCAAATTGGAGGCAAAAACTATGAATCCCGGAACTCGCGCCAATAATTTAGCCGATTTTACCAAGGCATTACAAAATTTAGAACCCGTTGAACTTTCGTTTAACGATATGAAAGCCATTAAGATTCAGTTGAATTCGGCGGATGGAAAAAGTTTTCAAGCTTATATCGTCCGGAAGCAGGATGAAAAAGGAGTAACCCGCTTTTTTTTCACTGGAATGAATAAAGTTATCATCTTTGACCGGGCTCCCGAGATTTGGGAAAACGAACTAAAAAAATGGGATTGGAGCTTTGTTAGCGTGAAGATCAACAAATAAAGAGATAAATACCTCTTTATCCTGGCTTCTAAGCCTGCAATCACCAGGACGGTGACTACACTTTTTAATCCATAAAATCTGTCCCAGTCCATTCTGCAGCCTTTTCCGACATATAAGTGCGTAGACGTTCGATTTGAGTATAAACGACCGGCACTACGACTAAAGTCATTGCCATGGAACAGGCCAAACCTCCAATTAGAGCCCATCCCATACTGTTTTTAAATTCTGCGCTGGGAGCTTTAGATAAAGCCAACGGAAGCATCCCAAAGATCATAGTTAATGTTGTCATCAATATCGGCCGAAGTCTTTCGCGGCCCGCTTGCAATAGTGCCTCTTTGATTGAAAGGCCTTCTTCCCGCCCTTTATTGGTGAAATCAACTAAAAGAATAGCATTTTTACTAACCAAACCTATCTGCATAATAATTCCCATAATCGAAAAAACCGCCAACGAATTTTTCGTTAGAGCCAGAGCAAGTAAAGCCCCAATAATAGCTAAAGGAACTGAAAACAATACTGCAAAAGGATAAATAAAAGAATTATAAAGCGCCGACATAATCAAATATACGAACACCACGGCTGCCAACAAAGCTAATGCCAAACTGAAAAAAGAATCGGCCTGGTTTTGAAGTGTTCCAACAAATGCCGTATTCACTCCGGGCGGAAACTTTTCTTTAGCCAGCGCCGCTTTAATATCATTACCGATATCGCCACTAGCCCGGCCGACCGCTTGCGCATTAATCGTTATTGAATAACTGCGGTTCCGGCGTTGGAGCTCCGAAGGCCCCATAGAAGAAACAATATTGGCAAACTGATTCACCGGTATCAATTGCCCATTTTTATTGGCCACAGTATAATTATCTACTTCCGAGGTATGGCTGCGATCAGCTTGATCCAACATTACATTAATATCATATTCATCGCCGTCCCGGTCTAAAAATTTGGAATCGGTATTGCCGGTCAAAGCCAATTGTAAAGTCTGACCGACATTAGCCATACTCAAACCCATACTTGCCATCTTATCCCGATCAACTTGAACATTTTGTTCTGGCTGCGGATCATCCACTGAAAGCCGGACATCGGCCGTACCGGGAATCCTGGCCATTAATTTCGTTATCCTATCGGCGGTTTGAGAAACATCATCCCAGTTCTGTCCATTGATGGCTACTTGAATTGGAGCTTGACCTCCGCTTCCCGGTATTACACTGGGTTCTGAAACATAGACTTTGACTCCCGGTATTTGTCGAAGCCGGCCGCGAAGCATCCGGCCAATTTGATTGGCGCTTCGGCTCCGTTTATCTTTTGGAACCAAGACAACAGTCATAGAAGTCTGATAACTGGTACT
>DNPQ01000038.1 GCA_003501335.1 Bacillota bacterium | reverse complement strand
ATGTATCCATAACGGGCAAAGGCAAACTCGAAGAGTATCGGCCTAAATTCCACGGGGTCATGGTAAGTCTCGGAGGGAGATACGGGGTCGCTAGGGTAGGCTTGCCCAAGATAATGATAAACCTTCCGTCTTTCCTGGCGATGTTTATCAAGCACTTGATGAATATTATATATTTTGTCCAGGTGCTCGGCTGGAACAAGGTATACAGCTATCTTAGACATGAATTTTTCACCATCCGCAATAAACGGAGCTTTGTCGGAGGACATCTGAGCAACCGGACGCCTAGCTTCCTTCTGGTTCCGCTCCGCCTTTGGCTGGGCGCCGTATGGATATTCGAAGGCATTATGAAAATAATGGATGGTTGGTTTTTATCCCCTAAGCTTAAAGACTTTTTCGGAGGGGCAAGTTCCTGGTATAATTCTCTGCTGGGCAGCACCTCCGACGCCGTATCCAATGCAACCAATGCCGCCGCCTCGGCATCTGACGCAGTGAGCACCGCGACCGGAGCAGCACCCTCGACTCACGTCACCGGGACAGTGATTATGAACTGGAATATCTTCGGCATTTTCAAGATAATATTTGTCAGCGGCAAGTCTATCTTCAAGTCGACCCTCGCCGATTACGCTTTCAAGGTGGATGTTCCGGTTATGAACTGGTTTATCAATACATACATCTTACCCTTTGACTGGCTCCAGATCGTAATGCAGATATTCATTGTCGCCGCTGAGATACTTATTGGGCTTGCGCTTATGGGGGGGTTGTTCACCCCACTGGTTGGCGCGCTATCGATAGCACTGCTGTGCATGTTCATTACCTCCACGGGCCAATACTTGTCAAGCTTCTGGATGCTAGTGGCGGGAATAGCCATGCTCTGGGGCGCGGGCGGCATATTCGGCCTGGACTATTACACTACTCCTTTCCTGAAAAAAGGTTGGAAGCGGCTGGGTTGGGTAAGGCGGTTCTATATCTATCATGATTAACAAATCGAATTTGGCATATATAAGCGAGCCCGCTCCTTCCCCGGACGGGCTTGAATACGATGAAGCCCTGCGTCTGACGGAGCTGGAGGTCAGAAAACTTCTAAAAGATGCTCCGCCGCTGATAAGGGTCCAGACTTCGCATCTTGCCCGGGCAACCGGGAAAGGCATACGCGCGCAGGCTTTGCTTGCTTGCTCCATATGCGGCGACGGCCTTGTCAGGCGGGACGCGGTAAATGCCGCCGCTGCCGTCGAGCTGCTTCATCTGGCCACGCTGATTCATGACGACATCATCGACGACGCCGATATGCGCCGGGGCATAGACGCCTTGCATGTTAAATTCGGCGAAAAGACGGCTGTCCTCTGTGGGGATTATCTGTTCTGCCTTGCCTTTGACCTTGCTTCATTGATATCACCCCGGGAATCGGACAGGGATAAAATAGATAACGTCCTGCCCCCATATCTGACGGAGCTCTGCCTCGGAGAGATTAGGGAATTAGGCAACACCGGGAACCTCGACCTTACTGAGCGTGAGTATTTCAGGATAATATCCGGGAAAACAGCTGCGCTGTTTCAGGCATCTTTCCACGCGGGCTTCTTTCTATCCGACGAGCCGCAGGAAGCTAAGGATTTATATATAGAGACAGGCAAACAGTTAGGAATACTTTTCCAGCTTGTCGATGACTGCCTGGACTTCGTATCTTCGAAAAAAAAGGCAAAGAAGCCTGTACTTACCGACTGCCGCCGCGGGGTCGTCACATTGCCGCTTATTTACGCGCTGAGAGCCGATAAAACGCTTCGCTTAAAAATAGAAAACGGCTTATCGGAGCAGGAGCTGAAGGCTGCCGTTATAGCAGCGGGTGGGCTTGAATATACGCAGTCCAAGATCAGGGAACGCCGCTCGAAGGCGAAGAAACTCATGTCCTCGCTGGACTACGAAAACAAAAAGACCAGGCTGGAGCTGCTGCTTGACAAGGCTGCCGCTCTTTAGAAGCGTTGTGATGAAGTATATTATTTTGGTTGCTTCTTTCTTTATCACAATTCTTTTAGATAACGTATGTGAAAGGAAACGGTGCTGATGGGTATCGAAACCAAAATAGCAAGCATAGTCTCTCCGATGGGTATCGTCAAGAGGACTCTGAGCTATGTCGAGATAAAAGCCAAAATAACTAGCGTATTCCCGTTTCTGATGGGACTTGCTTATCTCCATTTGTCTGGTTATGGGATAGACCCCCTCAAAACAGTGGTGTTTTTCCTCGGCATGTTTTGCTTGGATCTTGCTGCGACTGCGGAAAACAATTATTGCGATACGAAAAAAAACCATCAGACGCTCCAGTTTGCCCGGCCCACGGCCATGGCGATACTGCTTACATTGTTTGTGGTAAGCGTTTTTTTCGGGCTGTTTCTCGTTTACCTGACCGATCCGCTGGTTTTGCTCCTGGGCGTCGTGTGCTTCTTTTTCGGTATAATCTATTCCTACGGCCCTGTACCCATTTCCCACGGGCCATACGGCGAAATAGTTTCCGGTTGCTTTCACGGACTGTTGATCCCGGCTATTCTGATCTATATAAATGTTCCCGAAGGCGGGCTCTTTTCGTATTTTCTTGATCACTGGAAGCTGTCCGTGATTCTGAATATCAGGTCCATCGCCGGACTCCTGATGTTGTCCGTTGTCCCGGCCTGCCTTGACGCCAATATCATGCTGGCCAACAATATATGCGACGTTAAGCGTGATGTGGCGGTAAATAGATACACGCTTGCTTATTATCTGGGGGAAAAAGCCCTGTGGCTTTTCGCCGCACTGTATTACACGGCATATCTGTCGGTGATCGCGATGGTGGCGGCGGGTTTTCTTTCGCCCTTCAGTCTTATAATGCTAATCACGCTGATCCCGGTACAGAAAAATATCAATCGGTTTTTTGAAAAACAGATCAAAGAAGAGACTTTCATCGTCTCGATTCAAAACTATTTGATCGTGATCATACCGCACATCCTGCTGATTTTTTTGGGAAGCTTTCTGCCGGGTTGGGGTTCTCGATGAAACATATGAAAAAAGCGGACATCGTATTAATCGCGGCTCTTCTCGTTTTGGCTCCGGTGTTTTTGTTTCTGAATAGGTATTTTTCGGCGGAAAAAGGTGGGGTATATGCCGAGATATATCATGATTCTGTGCTGGTTTACCGGATAAAGCTTTCAACCGCCAAAGAGGGTTCGTTTTCCATACCCGGAGTGCCCAACGTGGTTTTTCATCAATATGCCGACGGAAGCATCGCTTTTATCAAGGCCGACTGTCCCGACAAGATTTGTATCCGAGCGGGCAGGCTAAAGTATGCCGGCCAGTTTGCCGCATGCCTTCCCAACAAGATAATGCTGAAGATTGTTTCGGAAGAGAAAGATCGCGAAGGTCCGGACTTGACTATCGAGTGAGAGTCGGTGATATGGGGACAGACGGAAACGGGCTCTGTACGAAAGGGTGTCTTCCGCATTGGCGGCGATGCCTCGCGCTAATACGGATTGATCCAAATAAGACGAATTTAAATTTAAAGGAGGTACAATTTCAATGAAAAAGTTAATTGCAGTAATGCTAGTGGTTTTACTCGCCTCCGCGCTCTGCGGCGCGGCTAATTCCGGAAAGGTGAAGACCGGCCTGGCGGTGATAACCGAGTTGAATAGGTCCACCGATGTCGGCGCCAAGCCAGGACTGGCGGAAATCGATTCGACGGCCGTCGCGGTGATGGTCGACGGCAATGGCAAGATAGTTAAGTGCCTTATCGATATGGTTCAGAGTAATATCAACTTCGATGGGTCCGGTAAGCTGATCACTCCGAAGGGTACCGAGTTCCCAACCAAGAACGAGCTAGGCGAGAAATATGGATTAAAAAAAGCATCCAAAATAGGTAAAGAATGGAAAGAACAGGCTGCGGCGCTTGCCAAATATGTGGAAGGAAAGACGGTCAAAGAGATCAAGGGCATTGCCGTGGACCAAGGCAAGCATGCTACGGGCTCCGATCTGAGAGCCTCGGTGACTATTTCTATCGGTGAATATATCGAAGCGATCGAAAAAGCCGCCGCGCAGGCGCAGGCGCTTGGAGCGTCATCTTCCGACGTGCTGGGTCTTGGCGTAGTCACCACTATGTCGGAATTCGCTGTCAACGCTGGTGCCAAGCCGGGCCTTGCCGGGGTAGATTCCTACTATGTTGCCATTACCAAAGATTCCAAAGGCAAGATAACCAGCTGCCTCATTGATGCCAGTCAGGGCCAAGTCAATTTCAACAAGTCCGGCAAAATTACCAGCAACCTTAATGTTCGGGTAAAGACCAAGGACGAGCTGGGCGATGCATACGGTGAGAAAAAAGCCTCCAAAATCGGCAAAGAATGGAATGAACAGGCGGCGGCATTCGCCAAATATGTAACCGGTAAGACACCCTCCGAGGTGGCTAATATTGCCGTGAACAAGGAAGGACATGCCACCGGAAGCGACCTTCAGGCGTCGGTGACCGTCGGTATCTTGGACTTCAAAGCCGCTCTCGCTAAAGCAGCGGCAAACCGGTAGATTTCTGCTGCCTCGAGTCTCAAAAGCAGATTGGAGGCAGCTTTTTTTATGCCTGTACCTTATTAAATTTAAGTGCACAAAAGGAACATGAAATATGAAACGACTTATCATCTTCTTGCTGGTTGTTTTACTGCTGGTCACGTCGGGATGCGCGAAAAAGAAAACAAGATATCAGGCGGAGTTTTTAGGGGTGTTCGATACAGTGACCACTATTGTGGGCTATTCGGACAACAAAGAGGAATTTACCGCCCGCGTTGGACGGATAAAGGACAAGCTCACGGAGTATCACAGGCTGTACGATATCTATCATAGCTATAAGGGCGTCAACAACATCAAAACCATCAACGACAACGCCGGCATAGCTCCGGTAAAGGTCAACAAGGAGCTTATCTCCCTGCTGCTTTTTGCCAAAAAGCAGTATTACGCCACTGACGGCAAGACAAACATTGCTTTGGGATCAGTGCTCAGGATATGGCATGATTACAGGGAAAAAGGCATATCCGACCCGTTCAGCGCCGAATTACCCCCGAGGAAGCTGCTTGAGCAGGCCGCCCGGCATACCAATATCGAGGACCTGATCATTGACACGAAAGCCTCGACGGTATACCTTTCAGACCCCGGGATGAGCCTTGATGTTGGGGCGGTAGCCAAAGGCCATGCCACCGAGCGGACCGCCCAGTATCTCGAAGGTGAGGGCGTTTCTTCTTTTGTGCTTGATGTAGGTGGCAATGTCCGGGCCATAGGCGGCAAGCCGGGCCAAAACGGGATAGAGCCCTGGAATATTGGGATAAAAAATCCGGATAAGGAGACCAAGGATACCGAGCTGTGTAACGTACTAATATCGGGATATTCGGTAGTGTCCAGCGGTTCCTATGAACGGTATTACACCGTGAACGGAATAAGGTACAATCATATCATCGACCCGAGTACCCTTATGCCCGCGACACATTTTGCGGACGTTACAATAATATGCCACGATTCCGGCCTTGCCGACGCGTTGTCCACGGCCGTATTCATTATGCCACTTGAAATGGGTAAGAAGTACGTTGGAGGCCTTAACGGCGTCGCAGCCATGTGGGTGATGGGCAATGGCGAGGTCGTTTATTCCAAAGGGTTCAAGAGTTTTCTGAAAGTTGACAATGAAAAATAATTTCGGCGGAAAAGTAGTTCTGACGGGAGTAGTGCTTATTGCCAATCATTAAACTGCTTTTTTCCAATGCCCGCGATGGTATGCATTTGTATCAATCGATAGTACCTTTGTCAAAATAAAAACAAAACAACCCGCAAATTTGGCGGGTTGTTTTGTTTTGGAAGTTTGAAGTGAGAAGTGCATAACGATCACGAATGATATAGTAATAGAGTAAAGTCAAAATAAGATTGCAAAATAAGGTTAAAGATCGGGTTCTTTTTTTTATAAAGGGATTTTGTTTAATTATAAATCAACGTTTTCCATACCATATGAACTGTTATTAGTTCATTGGGATAGCTTGTTTTCCGATAAATCCCAGTACTTTTTTTGAAAAAAGCTGCTATAATAAAAGTATTACGAACATACGTTTGCATAAACATCACGAAAGGTTAATCAATAGCCATGGGTAGTGAGATTGAGATTTATTCTGCTGATCGGTCAACAAAGCTCTCGCTGGAAAATGCCGGACCTCAGATATCGGCGGGGTTTCCTTCACCGGCCGAAGATTATTTGGAAGCGGCGCTCGATTTAAATAAAGATTTAATCAGAAATCCCAGCGCTACTTTTTATGGCCGGGTGAAAGGGTTATCCATGAAAGATGCCGGGGTGGATAACGGGGATTTGTTAATTATTGATAAGTCTTTGGATTACCGCCGGGATGCTTTGGCGGTTTGCTTCATCAATGGGGAATTTACTTTGAAAAAAATTGTGACCAAGGGGAAGCAAATCACTCTGATGCCTGCCAATAAGGATTATCAGCCCATTGAGGTACCGGCTGATGCTAATTTTATGATTTGGGGTATTGTAACTTATATTATCAAAAAGGTGTATTAGTATGTTTGCGCTTATTGATTGCAATAGTTTTTACGTATCGTGCGAACGTGTATTCAGGCCCAATCTTAACAATAAGCCGGTCATTGTGCTATCAAACAACGATGGGTGCGTGATTGCCCGTTCTAATGAGGCAAAAGAATTAGGAATTAAAATGGGAGAACCGGCTTTTAAAATTACTGATTTCCTTGAAAAGAACAATGTTACTACTTTTTCTTCAAATTATGTCCTGTATGGCGATATGTCCCACAGAGTCATGAATACTTTAAGCCAATTCGCCCCGGAGATTGAAATTTATTCCATTGATGAGGGATTTTTAAATCTCACCGGAATGCTTGTTGATCTTGAAGACTATGCCCAAAGAATGCGGCAAACCATATGTAAGAACACAGGTATTCCGGTGAGTGTTGGTATAGGTCCTACCAAAGTTTTAGCCAAAACCGCAAATTATTATGCCAAAAAAGTATCTGAGAAGGGTGCCTTTATTTTAGACACTCCGGATAAGATTGATGAAGCGTTAAAGATATTTGAAATCGGAGAAGTATGGGGCATTGGTAGACAATATGCAACAATGTTAAGTCATCACCAAGTAAAAACAGCTTGGGATTTCATTCAGCTACCCGATGAATGGGTTAAAAAGAAAATGACCATTGTTGGATTAAGAGTCAAGAAAGAGCTTGAAGGGGTTTCTTGTCTGCCCATGGAATTAATAGCACCCGCGAAAAAAGCAATCTGTACATCGAGGTCATTCGGTGAATTTCAAACGACGATTGAGCCGATGAAGGAAGCGGTTGCAACCTTCGTAAGTCGCTGCGCTTATAAGCTTCGTAGGCAGCATAGTTGTGCCAAGACAATCATGGTCTTCATTCATACCAATGGGTTCAACCAGAGCGACCCGCAATATGCCAAAAATATAGTCATTCCACTGCCGGTAGCAACCAAT
This sequence comes from Bacillota bacterium, assembly GCA_003501335.1. Classification (GTDB taxonomy): domain Bacteria; phylum Bacillota; class UBA4882; order UBA8346; family UBA8346; genus UBA8346. The sequence continues at coordinate 2,612 of DNPQ01000038.1, read as the reverse complement.
AGCACGATTGAACTCACCCGATATGCCTTAATAGCACTAGAAGCAATCTTTAAAGCGGGTTACCGTTACAAAAAGGCTGGAATCCTAGTAACCGAAATTGTACCAGAAACAGAGGTTCAGCAATCTTTATTTGATACCGTAGATCGGGATAAGCATGCCGAAATTATGAAAGCCATGGATACGATCAATGCGAGGTTTGGTAGAGAAACTTTAAGACTTGCTGTTCAGGGTTATAACCCCAGATGGAAATTGAGACAAGAGAAACTATCCCAATGTTACACGACTCGTTGGAATGAAATCATAACTGTAAAGATTTAGGAGGCTGAGAATCGATGTGCTTCTTTTATGCCTTAAGTAAAACTGCTCAGGGTGTAGCGAATCGCTACCAACTGAAGCTGAATTTGGAATTTGAATTGCCATCCGAATCGGGCCAGCCAATTTATTATACTTCCGGTTTTGACTTTCCTCGAATGCCGGTTATAACCAATGAGAATCCTGAGTGTATGCAGGGATTCACCTGGGGATTGGTACCACCTTGGGTAAAATCCAAAACTCAGGCTGATGAAATCCGCTCAAAAACTTTAAATGCCCGTAGTGATACGGTATTTGAAAAGCCCTCATTCAGAAGTGCTATTAAGCGTAAAAGATGCCTTGTCCCGGTTGATGGATTTTATGAATGGCGAGAGGTAGGAGGGAAGAAATACCCTTATTTTATCTATCTTAAAAACAAAGATATTTTCTCTTTCGGCGGGATATGGGAAGATTGGACTGATTACTTAACAGGAGAGATTGTTCAATCATTTAGCATTATTACAACCGATGCCAATCCACTCATGGCAATGATTCATAACACGAAAAAGAGAATGCCGCTTATTTTGCCAAGGGAATCGGAAAAGGAATGGCTTGATAATCATTTAAGCAACGAAGAATTAAAAACTTTAATGGTTCCATTTGACGAGAACAAGATGGAAGCTCATACAATAAGCAAACTCATAACCTCTCGTTCTGGAAACCGTAATGTCAGGAATATACAAGAAAGATTTGAATACCCGGAGCTAAAAGCTTTATAAAATATTGGGGTGAAAGAGATCGGCAGTGGTTTTGGGAGTAGCAGACATGGAAAGTTACCATAATTAATATGTATCAAAAGTGGATCGGGAAACTTTTTAAACGAAAAACCGTTACACTTAATATGTCCTCCCTCTGTGACCCGCTGCCGATGGTGGCGGGTTTTTCTATTCCTCGTCCAATCCAGACACTTGTTTTCCAAAATATGCTATATTATATATTTTATTATTTTTAAATTCTTTTAGACAGCCTCTTTATTTTTTTTTACTTTTGCCGATATGGGATGAAGGAGGCGGTTGTTGATGTGGAAATGTCCGGATTGCGAATATCCGGTAGGTAAAGTCTTTGCTTCTTTTTCATATACCAATAAGAATAATCGGCAGAGTGAGATAAGGGTATGTGAAAATTATGGGGCCAACGGCAAGTGTATGATAACCGGAATTGTCTGTTACAAAGGTGGTAAAAACAAGCTCATTGAAATCAAAGAACAAGTTTAAACTATTTTGAAGAGGTTGCTCCAAAGCGCCTGAGAATCCATAAAATAGCAGATTTTATATGATTCATTCAGACATTGCATTTTTAAAAAGACTTTATGGTAGGCAGTAGATTTTATCAAGACAGCCTTTTATTTCAATAAAAAGCCCTTTTACCTCAAGTGGTAAAAGGGCTTTTTGTACGCCTGAATTCGATTTACAGGGCAGTCATCTGCTTCGGCTTGGCCGGGTGCGTGTCAGGATTAGAGTCCAGTCCGGATTCAAAAATATTCTCAATGTGAATCTTCAGGCCCGGTTTGGATCACCGGTAAATATTTCTTAGGGATCTTCGGTGCTTTAACATATATAGATTAGCTCCACATTTTTGGCAATACTCAACAAAGCAGTGGTTATGGGAAGCACAGTCGGGACAAATCATGGATGGCCTCCTTTCAGACAATCATAAGAAGATTGTGTTTCAAGCGACACTTCATCAGTATATAATGATGCTATTGTGGTTATGACAGTTTAAATGGTAAAATCTTGTTTAAAAACTTGCAACAATCATGTTTAAAGAGGTATTGAATGGCGTCGCCGTATGGCTCTCCAGTATTCCCGGCACAGGGTGTAAACCACCGTCCGAATCTTCTCAAAAGAATACGGGGCTCGATCGTAACCTTATTTTGAGGGTTTCATAAGTCCGATCCACATATCCATGGCCAGAAGTTTAAAAACATCATAGGCCATGGTGAAATAGCCTTGTTTTCCCCAGGAGGCCCCCCAACTATTTCTGACAATTATTTTGCCTCCCCGTAATGAATCTTCATAGCCGACAGCAATAACTGCATGGCCGCCCAAAAGCTGTTCATTTTTCTTCGGTTTCGGACAAATCCCGGTTCGGGCCACTGTTTCCGATTCAAATGATTCGTAAACATAAAAACCGAAAATGACTGGATTTCCCTCGGCAAGGGCTGCTTTAACATGGCCTAAATCTGAAATTCTATGGTAAGAAGCAATTTTGTAGGCTGTAGCATCGGCATTGGCCCGTTCACTGGGAGGATCTTTAAATTT
>DNPQ01000180.1:3977-6425 GCA_003501335.1 Bacillota bacterium | reverse complement strand
TAACCAGTTTTAATCCGGTTCAAAAAATTGGGGCTCAAATTCTCGAAGCCCTCCAGATTCATCGGAATATTTTAAAAGCAGAAGCCAGGGAACAAGTGATTCAGGCTTTGGATAAGGTGGGGATATCCAACCCATCCAGGCAGTATGAAGCCTATCCCCATGAACTTTCCGGCGGTATGCGGCAACGGGCCATGATTGCCATGGCTCTTATTTGTCATCCCCAGTTATTAATCGCCGATGAGCCGACTACTGCACTCGATGTAACGATTCAGGCTCAAATTCTGGAATTGCTCCAGCAATTGCAGTCCGAAAATCAAATGTCGTTATTGATGATTACCCATAATTTGGGTATTGTTGCCGAGATCGCCCAAAGAGTAGCCGTGATGTATGCCGGAAAAATAGTAGAAATCGCACCCGTCAGGGAGATTTTTAAAAATCCCATGCATCCCTATACTACAGGATTGCTGCGGTCAATTCCAAGTCCGCTCAAGATGGGTGATCTTTATGCGATCCCGGGGATGGTTCCCGATCCGCTGGATTTACCCCTGGGTTGTTATTTCGAGCCCCGTTGTGAAAAAGCGATGAAGGTTTGTAAGAGAGAGCGGCCTGAGCTTATAAGCAGAAATGGTGGACATGCGGTGGCATGTTGGTTGTGGGATTAGAAGTCGGAATTTTGGTGGTGCTTTATGGATAACTTATTACAAGTTTCTGATCTTAAAAAATATTATCCTGTTCGTTCCGGCTTGCTGGGACGGGTTACGAAATGGGTGCGAGCGGTGGACCGGGTCAGCTTTACCATCCGACCTGGTGAAACATTGGGTCTGGTTGGAGAATCGGGCTGTGGTAAAACAACGGTCGGACGTAGTATTTTGCAATTAATTAAACCAACCGGAGGCTCAGTCAATTTTGAAGGCTTTGAACTGGTTGGAATGTCGGAGCGGGAACTATTGAAACGCCGCACCCGGATGCAGATTATTTTTCAGGATCCTTACTCATCCTTGAACCCCCGGCGCGTGGTATTGGATTTGGTCGGCGAAGGTATAGCAGAACATGGGATTGTAAAGGATTTGGCAGCCAAAAAAGAGAGAGTGGTTGCGCTTTTGGAACGGGTTGGTTTGTCTTCTCAAATTCTTTATCGCTACCCGCATGAGTTTTCAGGAGGGCAAAGGCAACGGATCGCCATTGCCCGTGCAATATCTCTTCATCCGGCGTTATTGGTTTGCGATGAACCGGTTTCAGCCCTTGATGTATCGATTCAGGCTCAAATAATCAATTTGTTGATCGAGTTACGAAATGAGTTACAGATGGCTTATTTGTTTATCGCCCATGATTTAGGGGTTGTCAAGCATATCTCCCATCGGATAGCCGTTATGTATCTGGGACAAATTGTGGAGTTATCGCCGGCTACGGAGTTATTTGAAAAGCCGATGCATCCTTATACAGCGGCATTGCTGTCGGCAATACCGATTCCAGATCCTGAGAATCGCAGGCAAAGGATTATTTTAACCGGAGAGGTCGATAATACCATAGACTTTAGCAATGGGTGCTGTTTTGCAGCCCGCTGTCCAATGGTTATGGATCAGTGTCGTCATCAGGAACCACCGGTGCGTTTTATCAATCCTGAGCATTTTGTAAAATGTTTCCGAGCAGGTGATGCTAATGTCTGAAACCGCAATTCTCAGGATTACCGATCATTTTCTGAAGCCCAAAAAGTGGTATGAATTTACCGAACCTGTATTGCAGGATTTTAAATTAATTGCCACCAAAGATGATCAGAAATATGCCGGGTTGGCCCATCAACCCGTCAGGCCGAAAGTGAATCATCATGGTCCAAATCCGATCCAGCTTTATCGTGACTATTACGGTACCTTTCATTTGCGCACCAAGCTCGTGCCTGAGGAGTTACCCGTAAAATTTGCGATTGGTTATACAATGCATTCAAAAGTCATTACTGTCGATGATTATTCCAATTTCGGCTGGCTGCGGCTGGCGACCGGTATTGAAGAATATATTTACCCCAATCTGTGTCATTATAAACAGCTGTTGGATTACATTATGGCCCACTCCAAATATCCAAGGTTTGCAATTACCCGGGTTTATTTTTATTTACAGAACGATATTTATGAAGATTTGACGGCTGAGATCCTGAAGCGGGAATCCCTTTGAACTTTTTACAAAGAGTTGTGAAAAAATGAACTTATCAAAACGCAGAGGTATTTTTAAAGGTTTATCCAATAATAATAATAATAATAGTAAGTTAAACATTCACCCGTATGCTTCCGACGGATGTATGTTTAGCGGATAAATGGAGGGATGTCGAATGAAAGTCGTAGATTTGTTGAAAAACAAAGGCCAGAGTGTAATGACAATAACTCCGGATGAACCTGTTTTTACTGCGATGGGTAAATTGATTGAAAACCAAATTGGTTCGCTAGTGGTTATCGATGC
>DNPQ01000180.1:0-3651 GCA_003501335.1 Bacillota bacterium | reverse complement strand
TACTCCGATTATGAAATGCTAAAGTCGAAAAAAGTATCTCAATTAATGAGCACGAATATTATTATTGGAATTCCTGAGGATGATGTTGATTATATTATGGGAATTATGACTCAAAACCGGATCCGGCATTTACCGATCGTTACTAAAGAAGGAATTACCGGCATTATCTCTATTGGTGATATTGTGAAGTATCAATTGGAGGAAATCCAAGTTAAGAATCGCTATCTTGAGGAATATATGTACGGTCAAATTCTATAAGAGACTACAACCGGGAGAAAATCCCGGTTTTTTTTATTCTGGAGACTTTGATAATAGGAGTCTTTTTTTATAAAGATTAGGAGGAACATTTCGGTTCCTCAACCAGTGTAATCGGGGCATACGGGATTACAATAGTCTGGGATTGGGTTGTAGAATTTTGTCCATCAAGAATACCCCTTAATTCCGATTCCGTTTTCAAGAAATTGAATGTATCCGGGAAGAGAGTCCTGAATTGTTCAAGAGAGCTTCCGGGTGAGAACAAAGCAACCTGATAATCCTTTAAAAGTTGCTGGTATTTGGTTTTCTGTTCTAAGACGACTGTAGGTTCAGTCCGCCAGTGATGGAATCCGATCCCTTGGGGAGCTTCATTGAAAAGAACGGCGCTGCCACCCGGCTTAAGAAGCTTTGGTATTTGATGGAGAGATTTGAAGGTACCAATGAGGTTTTGATGAAAGGGCCTGCAGCCCAAAAACAAAAGATCTGCCGGCAACCTGGGTTTGGCAATAGTAACGATTTTTAAAAGTTCTATCCCTGCCTTATGGAAACCATCATTAATTTTCCCGCTGACAATTTTAAAAATTTCACCTTTCGGATTGGAAAGTAAATGCCAACTATGTCTAACCGGAAAAATGTCTAGGACTTGATTGATTAATTTGCGCATGGGCGAATTTTCCATACCCGGGGTTCCTACTGGAAGACTATGAAAAGCTTCAATGGTCTTTAGCCCGGCTACACCGGGTAAGAATATTTTGGCGCCGCCCGATAAACCAGCCAAAGGGTGAATATTCATGGTGGAGATGGTCAACCGTAAATCGGCGTTGACGATTTTTTTGTTAAATAGCAAAGGAATTCCGTCAGGGCTATTACCGATAAAAGCTATATTTTGGGTATCATTACAATCGTGAATGGATAAGGAAAAGGGAGAGGGATAGGAGCCGACTTTTTTCAATAAATCCTCCGCCTGGATTTGAAAATGAGCTCCGGCGGCAACCACGATTTCGAAGCCGAAAAGACTCCCTCTGTATTCCTGGATTGTTTGGCAAATAGACGCGACAATATCTGCTGTTTTACTGATCCGGGAAGGATCCTCTATAATGCAGATTATTTGTTGGGCGTTTTTGAGTTCAAACCGCAATGGATTTAAGTCGTCTTTGATAAAATGGTGAAGTTCCGCAGGGGTGATTGGCTCTGGATAGGCAGGTTCTAAGCGAGTTACATTGGCGAGAGCAGGGAGAGAAATCGTTATATGACCAGAGTTCCAAGGAAAAGTTACCATCGTTACCTCAGCAAAATTGAATGAATATACAACCGTTTAAGTTTATCCGTTTTATCGTTTTGATAAACTGTAAAGACTTATTTTGCCGGGTCGTTTGTTTATGATAAATCGTTTTCAGTCTTATCTGTTAGTCAATCCTGCCCGAAAAGCTATTTTCGCTAGACAGGATTGACAAATATCTGGATGTTACTTGATTAAAATCGGAAAACAACTCATAACCAATCCGAAGCATTACCATTAGAATTTGATTTCTTTTTGGATTTAGATGCTGGTGTTGGAGTTGTAACAGGAGCTGGGCGGGGTTCAACTTTAGATTTTACTTTAGCGTTAACGGCAATATCTCCCTTTTGCGATTCAATGCGACAAATGGAGGCTTTTTCTTTTACTTCAACGACAGTCAGTACCGCCACGTCATCGCCGAGCTCGGCGATAACTTCCTTGGTCACCGGATCGCGCACTGTCTGTGTATTGCCCCGAACCATAAAGGTCATACCTGGTTCTACGCCATTGTCACTGCCGACATTAATGATTATAGTGCCTGGTGAAGTATAAGCAACCAGGCCTTCAATGGGTTTATCGGCACTAGACTCGTAGGATTTTTGGGCAAATTGGGTTGCCACGGAAGCTACCGCATCGCGCATGGCTTGCCCCAGATCAGATTTGGCAAAATTGCCGCCCAGCATCATGGCGCCGCCACCGCTAGCAAGCCCTAGGTCGGTCCGTTTCTTTTCGCCGACTCCGGTTACTCCCCAAAGAATTTCTGCAGTTGTGGTATCGACCATTCTGGCGTCTATGGATACCCGGGCGGTTTTGGTCCTAAAAGCGAGGCCAAGGCTGCTTCTCGGGTCAACAAAAGCACTGCCTTGCGAATCTAAAGAAAATTCAGTCACATGTCCCATGACTAGAAAATTGACACCTAACATTTTTCCAAATTCAATGGCGGTATTAGAATCTACATTGACCGCCGACCATTTTTGTTCCCCCAAAACCCGGTCTACTTCTTCCCGTTCGATTAACCGGAATTGGTTGGTATTCATGAGCGCAGTCACCAATTCACTGGAAACTTCCTGGCCGACATCAAATTGATTACCCCACCAGCGATTTTGGATAGAGCGGTCATCGAAGGGCAGGACTGCAACTTTGTATAGCTGTCTGGCGCCATAAGTTGGGACTGTAAAACCAATAACTACCATGAGAAGGAGGAAGAAAATCATACCTTTTTGCTTCACTGGACTATACCTCCATTACAAACATTCAATGTGGATTTAATATTGAAGTTGCGTTTATCCATAGGTTGATAAACGCAACTTATTACCAGTTCCCAATTCACCATCGATCACTGTTCGAGGTAAGTTAGAAGGTTAAAACCAACCCTCTTTCACAATCTTATCGGCAAGATCCTTGGCCAGACCGGGTATTTGGTTTTGAAAATCAGCCATTTCTTTGTCGTTAAAACTCGGGGAGATTTTAATTTCCTTTACTACATCTCCTGAGGACACCTTTAAAACCCGGGCTGTGATGATAAACTTATTCGATTTTTTTCCTTCGGAAACGATTTCACCGACGACAACCTCACTGGCGCCGAGAATTCTGCCCAGATCCATTGCCAGGCTATCATTGAGGCTGTCGCTAAGACCCTTGGCTTGTTCGTTGATGACAGCTTGCACTTTTTTGTAATCGACCATAGCAAATTTTTTAGAAGTGGATTTAGATGCCAGTTCTGTTTGGAGAGACTGAATCATGGGGGTCTCCATTCCTAACTGGGAACTGCGATTGACAAAAAAGAGGATCGCCCGCAGTGGAATGTTTCCTTGTAATTTTGCTTTCACACGGGTATAACGATCAGCTAAATCTTGATAATTGGGATTGTAAATATAGGCCTTTTCATAAGCCTCCAGGGCCGAGTCCAATTGATTTTCATTTTCATAGGTGCGTCCCAGGTTATAATAACGGGCCACCATATCTTGGGATAAGTTGTCCAAACGCGATTTGGCCTCAACCGAAGTTGGATTGTAGGAAAGGGCCTTTTTGTATAAGGCTAAGGCTTCCTCATATTTTTCTTTGGATTTGGAGTCATCGCCCATTTGGGTAAGCATGGAGCAGGCCTCTATTTTAGC
>DNPQ01000497.1:14902-18476 GCA_003501335.1 Bacillota bacterium | reverse complement strand
CAAAGAAGATGATTCCGTCGATAAACAGCAGCAAAAATGTAATAAGTACCAGCGATCTGTTTTGAGTCCGCATAAGGTCATACGGCATCATGCTAATATATTTCCAGCCTGACGCGCCCTCCGAGATATACGAAATCAGATACTTTTGAGAATCCGACTCTTCAATCCTATAATTGGATCCGCTTTGATGCAGCTTTTGCCTTAGGTCCTTCTTCACTGCCAGCACCTTTTTAAAAACATGCACATTGTCATTATCCGCCGTTCCCGGCACGATGATCTGATCGTGCCGGTCCAGAATCACAACCTGCAAATCACTTTCATCCGTGATATTTTTAAATGCCTGTACAAAAACGGCACCCTGCAAATTGATCACCATGATGCCTAGCGAACGGGTATTATCAAGATCCCGAATCAGACGGATAAACGATACAAAATTGCCGTTTCCCGTATTAGAAAACACGCCGCCGCCATTTAAACTCAGAATATACTTACCCTGGTTTTTTACAGCGTCTTCATACCATGGAGCATCCTGCACCCTGCTTTTTATAAAAGTCGGCGATCCCTGCTGCCCCACGGAAAAGCAGTTATTTGCATGGTCAAAAATGTATACGGAATCAATCAGCGGTTCTGCCTCAAACAGTCCATAAAAAAAACGGGTTACTTTTGCCTGCAATTGTAAATTGGAATATACATTTCCTTTTCTTAACAAGTTTTGCAGATCGTTGTCGGACAATATCGTTTTAGAGTGGTTATCAATATCCTGAAGCAACAAGTCGACATTGGTTTTCACCGAGGTAATGGTCTCGACCGATGCCTGGTTCACCCTTTTTTGCGCTGCGTCGGATGAAATTCTGTTCAAGATCACGCAGCTCAGCGTGACGGTGACAATAATCACAATCGAATACGCAAACCAAATTTTAAAAGCCAGCGTGTTTCTCGCCTTGCCAAAAGGCATATGTCGGATGGGTCGCATACTTCCGCCTCACAGTATAGTTTATACTAATCATTATTGATTTTTAAACCCTGGACCGCTGCGGGAGGTATTGTTTTTGATACTTAATTTTATCAATCGGGTATCCCAATCAACCTTTGCTACGATTGTCTACCTTAAATTCCCTTTATTTTACCATAAAACGTAATCGAAAACATAATTATCCAATTTCTTGTTCTACACGGTCCTCACCCGGGAAGAAGCACCAAGCCCTCCTATGGTATGAATTATAAAACATTCGTGATTCCTTAGCGGCCTTTGGGGGTTGGGGTTTGTAAAATTTTAACGAATCCTGCATTTCGCTCTTTATTTTGATGGCTTGAAAGTATATAATGAGTAATAATTTTAGATTGAGGCTGTCGCAAAAGTGTTTTCAATCAATGAGATATACACTGCATAGCATTATTGTATATCTCGATCGATAAATTTTATTTTGCAACTGCCTAACTTAATGGGGGTTTACCAATGATTAAAATTGCGATTGTCGGAGCCACTGGTATTGTAGGTCAACAGGCAATTGTCTGTTTAAAGAATCATCCTTGGTTTAAGATTACCAAACTGGCGGCCTCGGAACGTTCTGCCGGTAAAAAATATCGTGATGCTTTAAAAGATGCCAGCGGAGCTTCCAAATGGTGGTGCCCGGAAGAAATGCCGGAAGATATCGCCGAAATGATGGTGGAAGATGCCGCCCAGTTCGACCCGACCACTGTTGATATTATTTTTTCCACGGTTGACGCCGGGATTGCCAAAGAACTGGAACCAAAATTCGCCAAAACGACACCGGTCATCAGCACGGCCTCTGCTTTCCGTTTTGAAAACGATACCCCGATTTTAATCGGCGGAATCAATATGGAGCAAGCCAAGTTGTTGGATGTTCAACGCCAAAAAAGGGGTTGGAAAGGATTTGTTGCTCCCAAGTCCAATTGCACCATCTCCGGACTGACAGTCTCTTTAAAGCCTGTGTTGGACGCCTTTGGGGTCAAACAAGTCATTATGGTATCCCAACAAGCAATGTCCGGGGCCGGGCGCACTCCGGGACTCTCAGCAATGGATATGACCGAAAATGTAATTCCCTATATCCCCGGTGAAGAACCCAAAGTTGAAATGGAACCGCAAAAGATCCTCGGCAAGTTGGTAGGAGGTGCTATCGTTCCCGCGCCCTTTGGTATCTCGGCCACCTGCACCCGGGTGCCGGTACTGGACGGCCATCTGGTCAGCGCATTTGTCCAGACTGAAAAGCCATGCACTCCTGAAGATGTAAAGAAGGTCATGACTGACTTCGGCAAGGATTTCTGCGCTTTGGCCTTACCGAGCTCGCCGAAACATTTGATTGAAGTCACCGATGATCCCTTCCGTCCCCAACCGCGAATGGATCGGGAACGGGGCGGCGGTATGACCGTCACGGTCGGAAGAATCCGTAAAGATCCCCTTTTCGAAAACGGCTTCAAATATGTGAGCTTAACCCATAACACCAAACTGGGAGCCGCCAAAGGCGCACTTCAAACTGCGGAATATTTGGCGAAGTATTATTTGAAATTGGTGTAATAAACTAATTTTTGGTTTTCGTGAAGACTGAATTACAAATATCAAGGGCATGAGGAATCAAACAACCTCATGTCCTATTTTATTTATGAAAAAATTTGAACTCCCCATCAAACCGGACATAAAATTTAAAACCAATTTACCAAAGAGACTTGTTGTATGTCTTCAAAATCAACTAAAATATAAACAATCACCTTAAGGGGCGGATACCAATGAATGATAAAACAAAGAATCAACTACATACATACCTATCCGAGAAAATAGGTAAAACTGATGTGGGTCTTGAGGAATTACTCAATATTTTTAAAGTTAAGCATTTCAACAAAGGTGAATATTTTGCCCATGAAGGATGCATATGTGAAGATATAGGTTTTTTAATAAATGGTGTTTTTGTGATGAGCAAGAATAGTGAGGAAGGAAAAATATATTTAAAAAAAATTATTACTGAAAAGCAGCTATTAATTGCCACATTTAACTCAAATGAGGTTTGTAAGTTTAATTTACAATCCTTGACGGAGTCAACCATCTTGAAAGCAAATTATCAAAATTTTACAAGCATCATCAATGATAATTTAGAATTATTAAAATGGGAAAATGCGGAATTAAAATCTTATATTGAAACCATGTCGTTAGATAATGAATATTTAAAATCAAAAGACGCTAAGGGTAGATATCTTTATTTTATAAAAGAATATCCGCTTCTGCAAAGTATACTGCCACAACATATGATTGCTTCCTTTCTGGCTATTACCCCCACACAATTGAGTAGAATCAAAAAAAATAAATAAAACATTTATCAACATTTGTAAATGTGAAATTTTTATAGTTCCATTATAATTTTTGCTAAGAGTCCTTTTACCACTTTAAGCACGGTCTAATTATTTTATAAGAAAGAAGGCTTATCATAATGGACATTAGCAAACAAAGAAAGTGTTTTATAACTGGGGGTTCGGGTTTTGTCGGGAGAAACTTGATTCCATTATTAGTAAAAGAAGGCTATGAAGTACATGCTTTGGTCCGTTCAAAAACCGCAGCAGATAT
>DNPQ01000497.1:0-14568 GCA_003501335.1 Bacillota bacterium | reverse complement strand
ATGCAAGGTTGTTCCACTGTGTTTCACCTCGCTGCAATTGTGGAAACCAAAATAAATTACGCCGAAATGTATCATGTTAATGTTAGGGGAACTGAGTCAGTCATTCAGGCAGCATTAAAATGCGGTGTGGAAAAACTCATTTATCTCAGCACTGTATGTGTTGTATTAGATGGTATCCCAAGATTTAATATTGATGAGAAATATACTATCAAGTCTACATTGCCGGGAGTTTACTCAAGAACAAAAGCTATAGCCGAGAAAAAATTTTTAGAATCTAATTCATCTGCGCTACAATGTATTGTTGTGAGATCCACATTAGTCTGGGGTCGGGGAGACACCTCGGTATTGCCTAAAATTATAGATTCTGTTAGCAAAGGTCAGTTTATGTGGATTTCCGGGGGAAATTATAAAATTCCGACTACTCATGTAACAAATTTGTGTTATGCTCTAATGCTCACATCTAAAAACGGCAAAGGCGGAGAAATCTATTATATCACTGATGGTCAACCAGTCGTATTTAGAGAATTCATCGGGCAATTAATTGAATCTCAGGGTGTAAATACACTACGGTTTAAAAGTAGTCCGCGATGGCTAGCTCTAGTATTTGCCCGAACATTTGAGGCTTTTCATAAAGTATTCAAAACAAAACGAGCTCCGGCATTAGATGTTGAGTTTATCTATACGATGGGAACAGCTTACACTGTTAATGACGACAAAGCAAGGACTCATTTGGGGTACAGCAATATTATAGAAATCCATGAAGGCCTTAAACAAATGAACCAATTCAGTCAAAATACATAAATCATCATTCAAAAAATAAGTCTATTCCACTTCCAAATAATTTCATACCGATACCGGAAGTCTCCAAGGTAAAAACCGAAATATTATACACTTGCAAATGCTGAAGTATATGATCTTACCTCAACGATATCGGCTTTTAGGCAAGTAATCGTTGAGGTAAGATCATTGAATATCTATTATTGGGTTGACCAATGATTAAAATTGCAATTATCGAGGCCACGACTTACCAGAAAACAACCTAAATAGATGCCGATAACCATACAGTAAATCCCACAGTTACTACACCTGTTAAAACAGCGGCTAAAGTATTTTTGCTGAAATAAGCAACCAGTCCGGTTAGGATGGCGGCAATCAGATAATCGTTTTGGAATGAAATATTTAAGGAATTATTTTTTAGAAAAACAAATGGCGCAATTAATGCCGTCAATATTGCCGGAGCCAAATAACGGAAATACTGCTCAACCCATTTTGGAACTTTACTCCCCGAAAACACCAATAATGGAAAACGGGTACAATAGGTAACCAGTGCCGCCCCGGCGATGATGAAGATGATTTCTTTACTCATTGTGGACCATCTCCATCCGGGCATTTTTCCACCGGGAAATTCGATACATCAGAAATCCGCTTCCGCTTGCCACGACGGCAGCAATAATGATATACCATTTACCCGGAAGGTATAAGCTTCCGATCACAGATATTACCGCAGCCAGTAAAACAGTAATAGCAACCGGCCAATCCACAACCAGAGGAGTCAGCATGCCAATAAACGCCGCCGCAAAAGCAAAATCCAATGCGTGGCCTAGTTGAACGGGTATGAAATTACCGCAATAATAACCGAATACTCCTGAACTGCACCAAAAAATATAAACGGAGAGACCGCTCCCTAAAAAATATAAAGCCGATGGCCGAACCCGCTGATAACAACTATAAGTCACCGCATAACTCTCGTCGGTCATAAAATAGGCATTAATCAGCTTAACCGGTTTTGAATACCCCTTAAGATAAGGCGACAAAGAAGCAGCCATTAAGTAATGCCTCAGATTCACGATCAATACCGTAATAATGATCATCCAGGGACCGCATCCCGCCATCAGCATTTGAACGGCCGTCATCTGGGAAGCCCCGGCAAACACTGCCAGCGACATGAACAACGTCGCCCAAATTGAAAAATGAAGCTTATGCGTTAAAACACCATAGACTATACCATATAAAAAAACGCTGATACCCAAGGGTAACGTATCCTTAAATCCCTTGAATAACGACTCAAATTTTCTCATCGATTCCTCCATTCCAATTACTCCAACGGCAGAATCTCCGGTTTAGAGTTGTTTCTATCCGGGCTATCTGTATTTACGCTCTCTTCCAATGCTTTCAGAAGACGTTGAATCCCAATCCGGATCATGTCAGGACTTGGATAAGTAAAATTGAGCCGAATATAATTTTCCGATTGTTTCTCGGCAAAAAAAACATCCCCGGAGACGTAAGCCACTTTATACTCGGTAGCTTTGGCGAGCAATCGGACAGGATCGACAGCTTTGCCAAGCCTGCACCATAAATACAGTCCCCCGGCAGGTTTGTTCCAGCTCATATCCAAAGCGGGGCTTTTACTTAATTCCTCCAGCATGATATCCCGACGGCGGGCATATTCAAGACGGGCAACTTTGATATGTTCATCCAAACGGTTCTGGCGTAAAAAACGATCCAGCATATATTGGGAAATACTGTTTGAATGTAAATCCATGGTTTGTTTCAAATAAAGAAACTGCCGGTTCACGGCGACCGGAGCCGTCATCCAGCCAATCCGCAGTCCCGGGAAAAGCAATTTGGAAAAGGTGCTTAAATAAATAACATATCCATAGCGATCCAACGCCTTTAGGGAAGGGATCGGTTCCCCTTCATAAATCAGCTCGCTATAAGGATCGTCTTCCAAAATTGGGATCTGATATTGATACGCCAGTTGCAGCAACCTATGCCGGCGCGCCGGACTCATTACGCTTCCCGAAGGGTTTTGAAAGGTCGGTAAGGTATAAATAAATTTCGGCCGTACTCTGCTCAATGCCGCTTCCAATAAATCGACCCGCATCCCCTCCCCATCCACCGGGATACTCATCATGCGCGCTCCAGCCGCTTTGAACAATTGCAAAGCATAAAAGAAAGTCGGTTCTTCCACGATCACAAAATCACCCGGATCGATTAAGGCACGGGAAATTAAATCCAATCCCTGTTGGGACCCGGAAACCACCATGATCTCTTCCGGTGAAGCCACAATACCGCGTTTTCCCATCATATGAGCTAACGACTGGCGCAATGGAAAAATTCCTTCTGTCGGAGTATGCAAAAACAATTGCGCAGCATGTTCATCCAATAGTTCTGACTGACAACTCCGGAAAAAATCAAGGGGGTAAACCTCAGGGGAAGTAATCCCTGCCGCAAAAGATATCACACCGTCCCGGCTGGCCATTACCATTAAATCCTTCAACAACGGCTCTTTGACCCGGGAAGCGGTTTCACTGAACAATTGCCGCCATGGGAGTTCATAAGATGGCTTGCGCTCCATTTCAACGGTTTCATAAGGCAGTACAACAGTGCCTTTCCCCGCGGCAGAACTGATGAAGCCATCGGCTTTCAGCTCCCGGTATGCGCTCAAAACAGTACTACGGTTTATTTCGAGGGTATCAGCCAACCTTCTTTCCGAAGGCAGCTTAAATCCCACCGGTAATATTCCGCTTAAAATCATCTTGCGAATCTGGCCGCTAATTTGTTGATAAACCGGAACGGAAGCCCCATGATCGATGGAAATAAACATCAGTAAACCTGATTTCTTCGCTATTGAAAGAACCAATGGACCAGTCCATTTAACTATCATTATAAAGATAATTCCTAACAATCAAACAGCCAATCAAGATATTTTTAGACCAGCCATCGAACCCTCTCTTTTCCCAAAGAGTAAGTGCAGACAACATTATCATGATTCTATATGAACACTTAATACAAAGTAAATATCTATTTTAAAGGGCTACCGAGAAGTATCCGAGAGAAAACGGATATCGCTTTATACTGTGGATGCAACGTTTATGGGCCGCAACGGGGATTTATAGGCGCCAAAAATGAAGGGAGACAACCATGGGGGAAACAAAAGATCAACGATAATGACTCTATTTGGATGAAATTAAAATATGATTTCACCCAAAAAACTGTTCCAAATTCACTTCCAGTCCGGGGAAACAAATAGAGCGCGCCGTTTCCTTATCTTTATAAGTAGTATTTTGCTGAATATTCCCATCCTCAAACCTATAAACGCTCACTTCCCCGTTTAAAGGATTGATAATCCAGTACTCCTGCACTCCGGTGCTCATATAAAGATCCAACTTTCTAACAAAATCCTTACTGCGGGTGCTTTCGGAAATTACCTCCACCACCAAAGCCGGTACACCCATATAATAACCCTTCTCATTGATGTTTTCCTCAAAATCACAAATCACCATCAAATCGGGCTGGACTACATTGATATTTTCAGGACTGCGCTTCAAAGTAATGTCAAAGGGCGCAAAAAACGGACGGCATTTTTTACCGGCAAACCAATTATGAAAGACGCCATGGAGTTCACTCAAGATTTTTTGATGGATTGCTTTGGGTGAGGCCAACAGATAAATTTCTCCGTCAATGTACTCGTATCTTTCCTCACTACTCTCGCTTAAAGCCTGAAATTCTTCATAGGAAACTTTCCGGGGAGAGTCAAAATATAATTTGGCTTCTTCCTTAACGGACCCATTTCCGACAGCAGGCAACGTATCGTCATATGCGGATAACTTGGCTGTCTTTGTTCCATTATGAGTAATGATAATTTCTTCCCGCCCCGTTAACCGGAGGTATTTCTGCAAATTATTCTTAAGTTCACTTGAATCGACTATCACCCGGACCACCTCGGTTCCCTCGACTGTTTTGGCTAAATCGGCTAATTCATTATATCCAATATTTTCTGTGAAGTCAAAATACATTATATACGTTAACACTTAGTTGTCAATGAGCCGGGACGCTTGTGCAAGTCCAATTAAATTATTTACTGTAAAGGGACTTCAAGGATTCTATAGGAAAACCGGACTTGTCATCCATGAACTTTTCCATACCATCAAACTTCACAATTTTTCCGCCGATCATCGTTGAAACCGGTCCGTGACCGCCGCAGATAATGCAAGATTGATGATCATTAACTTCGATTTCTTGAATAAGCTTTAGAATCAAGTTTCGCATTTGAGTTGCTTTCTCGGAGTCGACATTCACACTCCGCATCAAAAATGGCGCCAACGAGTTGAATTCGGCCCTTTCGGAAGAGAAACCATGAATATTGACTAGATTATCTCCGGTAAAAATAATTCTATGTTCGCGGCAGACAAAAATCATTTCACCATAAAGATGTCCTCCACTACCCTCAAAAATTTCAAACTTCAGATTGGAAACAACAAAATCGCCAATATGAACTAGATTGTTATGTTCCAGCGGTATATTCAAATCTTGATCCACAATTTCAAATTGCCGACTATCCGGGGGAGTATAGCCGGAAATAATCCGGCTTAATTTACTGTATCCAAGACCAAAATCGTTCTTTTCCCGGTAATCGGGAACACCTTTCCTTTGTCTTTGCAAACTGTCGGCGCTTTTTTGATTCAAATAAATCCGGGCCCTTGAAACTTTCGAAAGCAAACCGCAATGATCAACATCGGCGTGGGTAATATAGATTCTAGTGATTCGCTTTTCCCAGCCGGAAAATAATCGACTAAAGATCGCAAACATTTCCTCGGCATAAATCGCATATCCGGTATCAATCAGCACCAACTCATCTATTGTTTCAAGAACATAGGTATTGCTGCCGCAGGGTGGCTCGATACTGTATAACGTTACTTCCGGATTCAGCCGTATTTTTTCAATATCGGTTTTAAAATTCGCTCCTTTATGTTCACAGATAAAATAGGCAAAACGGCGGATATAATCAAAAACCTTAACCGGATTTTCGCCTTTTTCCTGAAGCATCTGTAAAATCCGGTTGGATTCCGAAATAAATTCCATGGTCTTTTCGGCGCTCAAACCTAGCAACTTTTGCATCTCATTGGCCAGGCGAATATAAAAAATGGTATTGTCCAAATTTTTCTCGGAATTGGCATAATCAATAACATTAACTTGATAAATTTCACTAATATCGTCCAGCAGCATTTTAATAAGGGACGGATTTTCAATCAGCAGACCCATTTTAAAATTTTGATAAGAAGAATCGTTTTCACTGGAATTAAGATATGAAATATTGATATCATAATTATCAAGAATTTTAAGCACCGGTAATACAGATCCCGGCGCATCCGGAATTTTGATCTCAATCATGATTACATTGATTTCGGAGATCTTATCATTGAGATAACCAACCGCCTCCAGCTCTTTGGTGATCAAATCCAAATTTTCAGCAGTGGCCTTGACATCAATAAACAGGGTATGTAAATCAACTGCTTTGTTATAACTTACCCGTACGATATTTCCTTTATGTTTGGCAATAATCCTGGATGCCACTAAAAAAGCACCGGTTTTATCCGGCATCTGGGTAATGTAAGATTTACGAGGCATCATCTGATCTCTTTTCAGCTATTGATTTTGATAATATGCTTTCATTATATCAATAGATGAAAATTTCCGCTACTTGACTTAACTTCAGTAAACCGTTTTGACGTTACTCCAACGGCCCTTAAGCATCATAAAATCTGTAAGGCTTATTTATTCAATCTTTGCCAGAGGACTGGTTTTCAAGAATAACCATGCCGCAAAACTCCACCACCCTAAAAAGGTTAGCGGTGAGACAATGTAGTAAAACCAAGGGTAAAAATCGTATAACCCGGAATTGTGTACGAGAAGACCGTATCCAAAACTGTATGCCGTGAAAGTAAAAATATAAAGATAGCGAAAAACACACCGCCGTGGCAAAAAATAAAGGAAAAGCATCATACTAAGAGTCCAACATGGAGGAGACAGAAAGTTTTGGCCCATCACATTAAAAATACCGGAATTTTTGAATCCCATCCAATGAAGCAGATTGGCAAATATGCCTACTACCGTCATATCTCCCAGTCCGCCAACGATAAACCCATAACTTAAATACTCTTTATACTCCTTATGGGGAATAAAAATCAGCGACAGCGTAAAGACGATCACCAAATATGCAGGATAAAAGTAGGTTGTAACCATATAAGATCAAGCCTCTTCCTTTATTTTGGCAATGCCAAATATGTCGGTTTTGGTATTATCCCCCAAAATCTACGATACATTCAGACATGGCGCCAAAAAGGAAACCCTCTCCTTTATTTGAAAGAAAGGCTTACACAATCAGTGGGCAATCATCACGATAATATCCATATCCGAATTATTTCATCCCTTTACCGCCCCAGCGGTGATTCCCGAAACAATGTAACGCTGCCCCAGCAAATATACAACGATCACCGGTACGCTCGTTAATACAATATCGGCACAAACCAGATTCCATTGACGCTGCGCTTGCATACTAGCGCCGAAAAAACTATATACTGAGAGCGACATCGGCCACTTTTCCGAAGTATTCAGATAATACAAAGGCATCATAAAGTCATTCCAGGCCGCCATAAAGGCCAATACTCCGACTGTAACGGCTATCGGTTTCAATAATGGAAAAATAACCCGGAAAAAAAGATTCCAAGGCCCACAACCATCAATAATGGCCGCTTCATCAAGTTCCCTCGGAATTGAATGAATAAAGCCGGTGCTAATAAACAAGCTGATGGGAATATTCATAGCCGCATATAAAAGGCTGATACCCAGACGAGTGTCATTCAGCAGGGTTACCTGCATCACTTTCATTAATGCTACATAATTGACGGGTAAAACAATTCCAGTAATGATTAATAAATAGACGAACTTATTGAAACCGGTCTCATTCCTGGAAATCACAAACGCCGCCATCGAACATGTTAAGACCACGAGCACTACACAAATCGTAGCATACATAAAACTATTGAAAAAAGAAGCAATAATATTTCCCTGTTCAATAACTGTCAGATAATTTTGAAGCTGCATAACAGCCGGCAATTTCAGAGTCATCGAATAAGACTCTTCTTTAGTCTTTAAAGAGTTTACCAACATAACAGCAAATGGAATCAATACAATGATACTGATGAGCCAAGCAAAAGCGTTTTTAAGGAGTCTGCGGAGGAGTCTGGCCATTAATATTCAACCTCCTTTTGGGTCAATGCTTTCATCAGGAAATAACAAATCCCGCAAACAAAGACTAGTAAGATTGTGGATAATGCGCTGCCTACCGCGTAAGTGCCATTGGAAAATTCCTTAAAAACAATCGTATTGATAACTCCGGTGGCAAATCCCGGCCCTCCGTTGGTTAAAACATAGACCGAATCAAAAACCCTTAAACCATAAGTAATATTAAGTATTAAAGTTATTGAGATTACCGGCATTAATAGTGGAAGAGTTATTTTAAACAAACGCCGCCAATAACCGGCCCCATCAATCTGCGCGGCTTCATAATACATATCCGGAATCGACTTTAGACCGGCTATGAATAAAACCATTAAATACCCCGCACCCTTCCAAGTATCAACGGCCACGATTGAATTGAAAGCCCATTTGATATCTCCCAGCCAGTTCTGGCCCAAAGCTCCCATCCCCACCATTTTCAGGGTCTCATTAAGAAAACCTTCCGTAGGATTTAAAAGGCTGCGAAAAATAAGCCCGACGATTACAAACGACAAAACCTGAGGTGAAAACATCACCATCCGGTGAAAATTAACCCATTTGACACTTCGGATTAACAATAAAGCGACTCCAAATCCGATAACCATCTTTAAAACCGTTGTAAAAACGGTAAACTTAATGGTGTTAAAAATATAAAATCCGTATAATTCATCCTGAGAAAAAACCTTTTTAAAATTATCAAGGCCTACAAAATGAATGGCCGGATCAAAACTGTTCCAATCGGTAAATGAATAATAAATACCCACTAAACTAGGAAGCAACAGCAATACAAAATAAACAACCAAGGCGCCGATTAAAAAATAACTCGGATAGATTTTTCGTTTATTCATGGTAGCTCCTTTCAAAACCCTTGATCTCTCAGGTAAAAAACTTTTATTGTAAAGAGGCACTTCCCTTTTCCAGGAAAAGTGCCCCAATCCGGTTGATGCATATTACAAAAACCATAACGAAAATCTGTACGACTATTTTTTAATCCAATACGGATCTTTTTGAAGGGTGGCTTGCTCAATCCGGCGTTTTTGAATATTATTCACCACTTGCTTAGCAGTTAAGGCTCCGGCATACATGGCTTCAATATCTTTTCCAACATCCATCCACTGTGAATCGATGTATTTCACTCCATATTGCATCACTGTGCCCTGTTTGGAGCTTTTGAACAAAGCTTGGATATCTGCCGGATACCTGGAAGGGATCTCGGGCCAATTCAAAATAAGTGTCAACGGATCTTGGTCTTGGCGCATTTGCAAGATATCGTGGCGGGTGAGAAACCGGAAGTATTCTAAAATTTCCTTTACGTGTTTGCTTTTTTTATTACCGAATCTGGCATTCCCAGCCGGGTTTACATTGAGTATTTGATTATCATCCCAAGGCATAATGAAAAAGCCTATGTTCTTGCCTTTTCCAGGATAAAGCTGATCCATCTGTTCCCGCCAACCGAGTCCGGCCATGAACATAGCCGCTTTGCCTTCAGCCATGACTTTATATCCGTCATCAAAATTGGCAGTCATAAAGTCTTTATTATAAAAACCTAAGTCGGCAAATTCTTTAAGCTCGGTAAGGGATCTCAAGAGTCCCGGCACATCAGTAATTTGAACTTTATCCGTATTTAATTCATCATAAAGTTTCGGACGAGCCTTTTCATAAGTAGCGCCAATTTCAAACAAAGGCAAAACCTGATGCCAACCATTGGCCAGAGATTCATAGACCGGGACGACTCCGGCATCCTTAATCGTTTGGCAAACTTTTTTAAACTCGGCATAATTCTTTGGAGGTTCCAGATTGAATTTTTTAAATAAAGCCTTGTCGTAATAATAAATCCAGATCTTCACCCCGGGGAAAATCGACAAGCCATAAACTTTCCCTTTATAGGAGACACTCGGCAAAAATATCGGATCCATCCGCGAAATAAATTTTTCTTTCGATAGATCAATACAATTCTCGGCGGGGTGAATCCGATCATTCAAACTGAAAGGATCCGCGTCAACCAAAAAGATATCGGGTGCTTCTCCGGAAGCCAATTTGACCTTTAGCAAATCCCGCCATTGAGCATCGGGCACAATTTGAAAATCGATTTTAATGCCGGTCTCTTTTTCAAAAACTTTAGCAATTTTTTGATCGACGCCGGAAATCGGAACTCCGGCCTGATGGGCGCCGAAGGTAAGTGTAACATCACTCTTGGCTCCGTAAGCAATACCAACCGTTCCAATTATTATCACGAGTACTAACATTATCAACAATGATTTTCTCATACTCTACCTCCTCTTTTTGATTTATTTTACCCGTCAATATCAAATAGACAGTATTATCGGGCTATTTAAATAATTGACACCTCCTTTCAGATTGTTTAAAATATTATTACAAATATCTTATCAATAGTTTACTAAAATGATGAAACTTTTGCCATGTACGAAACAGATTTTTGCTTTGCACTTTTTTGCCATTGAAAACGCAACTAACGTCGCAGCGATCTTATCCGATTCAGCGAGGAATGGTGTTTTTCCATGAAAATACGGCTTAAGACCATTCAGGCCAATCTGTTCTTTTCCTATTCAGCCTTGATCATCGCCAGTATCTTAATATTTGCAGTCTTTTTTTATTACTACACCTCATCGCTATTAAAAAACCGGGTCTCCGAATCCCACCAAAGCCTTTGTGAGTCCATTTCCGAAAAGTTGGATGCTGAAGTCCAAAAAATGAATACGGTTTCGATGAGTGTCTGTTATTCCAGCCTGGTCAAAAGTCATTTTTATAAACATTTATCCTATAATATCAATCCTGACAGTGAGAGCAATGAACGTAAAGTCCAAAAATATTTTAATGCCAAAGAGTTAATGGATATTTTCATGGCCATCATCGGTCCCTCCCAAACCGTAAGCCAGATTAACTTATATGATTTTAAGGGGGAGATGATCGGGGCGGGCATTTCCAACACGACGGCCCAAATTGTTCTGCCGAAAAAGTTCTGGTATCAAAAAGTGCTGGCCCAAAACGGCGCTAAATATATTACCGCTCCTCATCCGGACAACCTCCTGGCAAGGGTTCGAAGAATCAACAATGACAGCGACAGCATCTATGTCTCCCTCGGTATAACCGATGATAGTAAATATATCTCGTTATGCCGGGTTTTATTTGACCGGGATTGGACCCAACAAGGTATCGTCGAGATCGAACAAAATTGCGATACGATCTTCCATGGCCTTGATGATCTCATGAATCGTGAATCCGGCAAAAAATCGCTCTATGTTTTCAATGATGAAGGTGATTTGCTTTTTCCTTATAACCGTAAAATAGACCACCGTTATTATGACTATTTAAAACTCACCCACCATCAAACCTCTCAGACTGGTTCAACGACTATCCGCAATCCTGTTAATCACACCCGGGAAATTGTTACTTATACGAATTCACAATATTCGGGTTGGAGAGTCATCATCGCCCAGTCACAGAAGTTGGTCTTAGCGCCGGTGGTCACTTTTACAAAAATCGTAGTTTTTAGTTGTGTGGGATTACTTTTGTTAGCTCTCCTGATCTCTTACGCTCTGGCAAAAAAAGTTACCACTCCCATTCAAAGAATTCACCGGGCCATTAAAAAATTGGACCTGGAGATGCTTTTTACCCAGACGCAGCCAAAATTGACAAGTGATTTGAATGAATTAGAAGAACTGAACGTAGCTTTTCAAAATATGAGTGTAAAACTTAAACAATCCATGGATGCGCTGCTCTTATCCCAATCGCAAGAAATGCAATCGAAAATCATGGCACTTCAATCCCAGATGAATCCCCATTTCTTATATAACACTCTCGCGACAATCAGCATTATGGCGGAGGAAAATATGAAAGAAGGGGTCATCACTTTATGTAAAAATGTTTCTCACATGTTACGCTACATATCTTCCCATCAAGCTCCTTTGGTAAAAATAGAGACAGAACTGGAGTACACCGAGAAATACCTGGAATGTATGAAATTTCGTTACCGCGATCACCTGACTTATTTCTTTCAAATTGAACCCCGGATGAATGAAATTCAAATACCCAAATTACTGATTCAGCCGTTGGTGGAAAATGCCATCAAACATGGTACCCGGAACGCTCCTCCCTGGCATATTGAAATATGGGGATTTATCGAAAACCAACGCTGGCGGATTACAGTGAAAGACAACGGCCCCGGGTTTAGCCCCGAATCCATCGCCAATATCGCCAAAAGAACCAAAGAAATCGATGAACGGGGCTTACTTCCGAACCTGGAAGTCAACGGAATGGCTTTATTAAACATTTATATCCGTTTAAAGCTTGTTTACCGGGAAAAAATGCTGTTTCAAATCGAAACTCCCAGTGAAGGTGGGGCCGTTGTGACCATCGGAGGGATACTCGAAAACATGGAGGCCCAAAATGGGGAATGAACTGATGATTAAAGTCGTTGTTGCTGAAGATGAAGAGCTGATTTTAAATCATATCATCAAAAAAATCCAGGCAGTTGATTCGGATTTTCTGATTGTTGGAGCTGCTCAAAATGGAAAGCAGGCCTTGGAAATGGTTGAGGAATTTTCCCCCGACATTATAGTAACCGATATCCGCATGCCGGTCATTGACGGTCTTGAGCTGTTAAAAAATGTTTCCCTGAATTATCCCTATATTAAAACCATCGTAGTCAGCGGTTACAGTGATTTTGAATACGCCAAACAGGCAATCCAATATGGAGTCAGAGAATATCTGCTTAAACCTTTGGAATCGGAGGAACTGCATAAAGCCTTGGCCAAAATAAAAATATCGCTGGAGGCGGAGATGAATTTCTTGGGACATAAGATTGTCAAAACGGCGCCCGGGAACACCTCTCCGAAAGAGGTTGCCGCCATTATTCTTCAATTTATCAGAGAGAACTTCGCTCAGGAAATCAATCTGAACTCACTAGCCAAAAACTTTAATTTTAATGCCTCCTATCTTAGCAAGTTATTTAAAAAATACTATGCTGAAACTCCCGTCCGGTACCTCTTAAACCTGCGGATCCATGAAGCCAAACATCTATTGCGCAGCCAACCCGAACTGGGCATCAAAGCTATCGGCGAACTGGTCGGATACCCCGATCCATTTTACTTTAGCCGCATTTTCAAACATATAACCGGCAAAAGCCCCTCTGAGTTCCGGGAACAATAAGCGGACTTTGGTTCTGCATCCTTTCTGCCAATCAGTCCAT
The DNA here is from genome assembly GCA_003501335.1 of Bacillota bacterium. GTDB lineage: Bacteria > Bacillota > UBA4882 > UBA8346 > UBA8346 > UBA8346. The sequence goes on along the minus strand of DNPQ01000497.1, from coordinate 1,298 downwards.
TGGGAATCATCATCCACTCTTTTCTGTCAATTTCGAATTTGATATTTTAAAATTATTAATTTTCAATGTTAATAACCATAAAAAGCAGGAAAAAATATCTTGTCGGTAAAATATATATAAATTGACATAATAAAACAATCTTGCGCCGATTTCCTTTAAAGTCATGGATCCGGTGTGTCTGTTTTCGTTTCAATAATAAAAGCGCTTACTTATAATGGTCACTGATACTGGATAAAACGTCTGTCATTTTAAAAAAGTTGTCGCCAGATTCGCCGCATAACAAATTGGAGAATTTCTATGAAAACAATGGATCAGCCTGAAGCAAAAGAATTACTGACAATCAACGAGAAACTGAACCAAATTCAGGATCTCGACTCCTTGCTGGATCATATTCTTTTTGAATCCAGAAGATTTACCAAAGCCGACGCCGGCTCAATCTTTCTGATCAAGAATAATGTATTGGAATTCAGTTACGTTCAAAATGATACCCAGGCAAAAGTCGATCCCTTGAATAACAAAAACATCTATTCTTATTTTACAGTTCCGATTGATGCTTCTTCCCTCTGTGGTTATGTAGCCTTGACCGGGGAAGCCCTTATGGTTGATAATGTTTATCAGCTTTCGGAAGGTGTTCCATATTCTTTCAACCCTCAATTTGATAACTTTTCAAAATACCGGACCGGTTCGGTTCTGACGATTCCATTAGTCACCCGGATAAATCAAATCATCGGGGTCATTCAAATTATCAATAAAAAAAATGATCAGCAACAAACGCTCCCATTTAATGAGGATGATAAATGTTACGTATCCTTTTTTGCCAATAATGCAACCATCGCAATTGAACGGGCCCGCATGACCCGGCAACTTGTTCTCCGAATGACCAAAATGGCGGAGCTGAGAGACCCCAAGGAGACTTGGACCCATGCCAACCGGGTCGGAGCCTATGCCATTGAAATTTATAACCGTTGGGCCTGTAAAAAAGGAATTCCAGAAGAAGAAATCAAGCGTCTAAAAGATAACTTACGGATTGCGGCCATGCTTCATGATGTAGGAAAAGTCGCCGTTTCCGATCTGATTTTAAAAAAGACTTCCCCCCTTACCGAAAAAGAGTTTACCGAGATGAAAAAGCATACCCAGTGGGGGGCTGCCCTTTTTGCCGACTCCTTATCCGACACCGATCAACTTTCCGCTCTCATCGCCAAAACCCATCATGAAAAATGGGATGGCACCGGTTATCCGGAAAATCTTAAGGCGACTGAGATCCCTTTGGCCGGAAGAATCGTTGCTTTGGCTGATGT
>DNPQ01000105.1:8677-9920 GCA_003501335.1 Bacillota bacterium | reverse complement strand
CGTGAGATTTTCCCGCATTAATGAATTAAGCCTGCTTGAAAAAAGCAGGCTTTTTAATATAAGCACTCTAAAATCTTATATTTACCCCGCTTTATGCTTATGGCTCCTTCTATCCATACTCCTCAATAAAATTTTATATGGACCCTATATTGCATTTTAAATGCATCTGATTCCAAACTCCGACTTTATTTTTAAATACTTCTCGTATGGGCTTAAATAACTTATATTCCTTCAATATCTCAATTCGCCCACCCAATTGTTGAAAATATTCGAATTTTTAGCCCTCAATGGAGAAACGCCCGCTCATCCATTCCACTACTTTATTCTTCAAGCGATGACCTATCCGCAATTCAAAAAAGCCAAAATCTCGCTGATAAAAAAATAATTCCGGCAGGAATTAATTACCTTAAAGTAGAATTAACAAATTTGAAATAAAAAAGGAGAACAACCAAAAAATGAACCGTGCTATAAAATATGCAATCATTGTTATCTTCATTTTATTTGCGGCCCATTTCCAGGTAATGACTTATGCCGCCGATCCATTGCAATTGGGATCAAAGGGCACTCAAGTTTTGGAAGTCCAAAATTATTTATATCAACTTAAATACTTAAGAACGGCTCCCAGCGGTTTCTATGGTGATTCGACCGTGCATGCAGTGCAGTCTTTTCAATTGGAAAACCATCTCAATGACGATGGCAAAGTTGATCAATATACACTGGAAATCCTAGAAGCTGCTTTTAAAGATCGAAACCAAGCAGTTCAATATATTGTAGCAAGCGGCGATACTTTATCCTTGATTGCTGCCAAATTGAATTCATCCGTGGCGGAAATCATGGTCAAAAACAATTTGCATGATAATCAAATTTCTGAAGGACAAACCCTTTGGATACCTACAGGCCATTACCGGCAAATTGCTTCCCGTGGCGGTGCCCGAGGAATCCAAGAGGTCCCTTGGTCTGTAGTCAATCAATTATGGGACAAGGGAGACATCGCCACAGTAATTGATGTTTCAACCGGAGAGTCTTTTCAAGTTAAACGATATGGCGGAGTTTACCATGCAGATGTAGAACCTTTAACGAAGCAGGATACGCAAACAATGTTCGCTATTTACGGTGGCCATTGGAGTTGGGATCGCCGGGCCGTTATTGTTGACTGCGATCATTTATATATATCGGCATCGATGAACGGCATGCCCCATGGTGGTAAAACAATCCATGGAAACGGCTTTCACGGACAATTTTG
>DNPQ01000105.1:6739-8350 GCA_003501335.1 Bacillota bacterium | reverse complement strand
ATGGTTGAAGAAGCTTTAAATGCCAACATTTCCAGTGATGATACCAACAATCCTTCCACGAATACTCAATGACCCGATAATAACTAAGATGAAGAATCACACAGTACGGGCAAGTACTAAACGATTCTTTATTTCGTCCTCTCCTCCTCATCTTCAAGCAAGTTAACGGTATCCACGTTTTCTTAAATAAACTTATTGATACGTTAAGGCTAAAGCTCATTTTTTATAGTATGTTTCTTTAAGCGGCAAGGAAGTCCGAAATTTCCCATCAAAACGGTAATAGGCGTGAGAACAAGCTGGAGCAGTCGGGATTAGGCACAATTCGCCGACTCCTTTGGCGCCGAAAGCATATGGCAGCTTTTCGCCTTTGGACTGTACCAATTTAACCTCAACCATGGGCGCATCAGGTGCCCGCATTAAACCAAGGGTACCAAATTTTACTTGCGGGTATCCATCTTTCACCGGAAAATCTTCGGTCAGCGCAAAACCTAAACCCATAACAATTCCGCCTTCAATTTGGCCTTCCACGGATTGAATGTTGACCGGCGTACCGACATCGTATGCGGCAACCACTTTTTCCACTTTACCCTGTTCATCCAAGATAACAACCTGTGCAGCATAACTGTAACTAATATGACTAACCGGAAAGTCTTTGGGGGAACCCATCGGATCAGTGGCGGCTGAGAATTCGCCGTAGAACTCTTGTCCTTCCAGATCCGTAAGACTTTTACCAGCTTTCAACTGAGCACCCAGTTTCTCGGCAGCCCGCCTTGTCGCTTCGCCGGTTAATACTGTCTGCCTTGAGGCAGTACTGGTTCCGGCATTGGGTGTGCGATTGGTGTCGGGGCGTTCATGATAGGTTAGCGCCGGATCAAGACCTGTTTCTTGACATACCATCTGAGTGCACATCGTAGCAATCCCTTGGCCCATACAAGCAGCGGAGGTCCTGATATGCAGGATGCCCTTCTCCACCGAAAGAAGGCAGCGCCCAATATCCTTTAATCCAACACCCGTGCCGCTGTTTTTAAAGGCACAGGCAATACCGGCAAATGGATGGGTCTCATAAACCTCCTTGACCGACTCCAGACATTCGACCATTGCACAATTGGGATCGGCGATCTGTCCATTGGGAAGTATCTGTCCCGGCCGAATGGCATTGCGGTAGCGCATTTCCCAGGGAGAAATCCCAACCATCTCAGCTAGCAGATTAATATTGTTTTCCGTGGCAAAGCAACTTTGGGTCACCCCAAAACCGCGATAAGCACCGCCGACCACATTGTTGGTATAGACCGACATACCTATAATGTCGATATTTTGATAATTATAGGGACCGGCGGCATGGGTACACGCTCTTTGCAAAACAGGCCCACCCAGAGAAGCATACGCGCCGCTGTCAGCAATCAAAATCGCTCTCATAGCGATAAGGTTCCCGTTTTCATCACAGGCATGCGTAAACTCCATCTCCATGGCATGACGTTTGGTATGATAATTGAGACTTTCCTGCCGTGAAAATTTCACCTTCACCGGCTTTTTGGTATACCAAGCCATCAACGCGGCGTGATGTTGAACGCTCATATCTTCTTTCCCGCCAAAGCCGCCGCCAACCAATTT
>DNPQ01000105.1:0-6318 GCA_003501335.1 Bacillota bacterium | reverse complement strand
GTAAAAGGTGTTCGATATTTCCGGGTTACAACATATTTGGCATTCTTGAGAGCCTCATCGACATTGCCGCGCCGCAGCACTTCTTTACGTAAAATATTCCCTTGTTCATGAATCAAAGGAGCCTCTGCCTTCAGTGCATCAGTCGGGCAAGTTACAGGAGTTAGTTCAGTATAATCAACTTCAATTAAGGAGAGCACCTCGTCGAGGGTTTCTTTGTGATTAGTAGCTACCAAGGCGAGCGCATCACCAATATAACGGGTCGTTCCGCCTTCCGGGATCATTACATCCCAATCCATCACCAAATGGCCTACTTTCTTATTGGGTACATCCTTTTCAGTAAGGATGCGTACACAATCAAGATGGGCTAATGCCTTGCTTATATCAATCCGGTTAATAACGGCACGAGGATATTTGGAACGTAATGCTTTGGCATATATCATACCCGGTACGATAATATCATCAACGAACTCGCCGGTACCCAAAATCTTTTCCTCGGCATCCACCCGCTTGAAACGGATATTGAGTGACGCCTGTCTTTCCCGCGGTGGAATCGGCAGATTGTCCCGGAAGTAATGAGCAGCGTTCAAAATCGCCTCTTCAATCTTCACATAACCGGTACAACGGCAAAGGTTGCCTTTGATTGCTTGTTTGACCTGATCGCGATTGGGATTCAAATTGTTATCCAGTAAACTTTTAGCGGAAATTACCATCCCCGGGATACAATAACCACATTGAACCGCGCCCGCCTCGGCAAAGCAGTGCACATAAACGGCTCGCTCCCGCTCAGACAGTCCCTCTAGCGTGACAATCGATTTACCCGTAAGGGTTGAAACTTTGGGAATGCAAGCCTTCACTTTTTTACCGTCAATCAATACCATGCAGGCACCGCAGGCACCCTCGCTGCAGCCATCCTTTACCGAAGTGAGACGCAAGTCATCCCTTAAAAATGTCAGCAGCTTTTGATCCTTTTGGGTTTCAACGCATTTTCCGTTGACTGTTAGTGTAAACATGGCTTTCTCCTTCAGATACATGTGAATGCTATTTTTTAGCAGAATACTGATATACAATACTACCAAATACCGCTGTAATGTACCATATTATACTATATAAAATAATAGCAGGTCCATATTATTCAACTGGCAGGAAAATTAGAATGCAAGCACAAATTCAATTACAACCGCCCAAAAACCCCGGTTTCACCAATTTTCTATTTAAACTGCATGTTATATAATCCGGCATAAATCCCATTTTGCGCCAGCAAACTTTCGTGATTTCCTTCTTCGACGATGCCGTCTGCGGTAAGTACCAAAATCCGCCGGGCCTTACGGATCGTTGAAAGACGGTGGGCAATTACAAAAGTGGTTCTTCCCTTCGCCAGGGTTTCTAATGAATCCTGCACCACTTTCTCACTCTCATTGTCCAAAGCCGAAGTGGCTTCGTCAAAAATCAACACCGGCGGGTTTTTTAAAAACACCCGGGCAATGCTCAGCCGCTGCTTTTGACCGCCCGAAAGCTTGACGCCCCGCTGGCCGATGTCGGTATCGTAACCATCCGGCAACCCCGTGATAAACTCATGAGCATTGGCATTTCTAGCCGCGGCAATGACATCTTCCTCAGAGGCTTCCGGATGACCATAGCGGATATTCTCCATCACCGAACCGGCAAACAGATAGACCTCCTGTTGCACAATTCCAATACTACGGCGTAAGGATTTAAGTTTGATCTCCCGGATATCCCGGCCATCCAGTGAAATCTTACCGGACGAAACCTCGTAAAACCTGGGGATTAAACTGCATAAGGTGGTTTTACCGACTCCGGACGGGCCAACCAGCGCGATATATTCGCCGGCATTGACCGTCAGGTTAATTTGGGATAATACTTCCGCCGTATTTTCGCTATAACGGAAAAAAACATTATGAAACCGGATATCTCCTTGGACATGGGTCAAATTAACGGCATTTTTAGCATCCTTGATGTCCGGAGCAATGGACATTACCTCGTAAAAGCGGTCAAAGCCGGAGATGCCGTTTTGAAACTGCTCACCGAAGTTAATTAATTTCTTGATCGGTTCCAGGAATACATTGATATATAGTAAAAAGGTCAGCAAATCAATGGGCTGAATCCGGCCACGGCCTATCAGAAAGGCTGCAGCCACCACCAATACTACATAAATTAATGAACTAAAAGCATTGATACCGCTATTATATCCACCCATATAGCGGTAACTGTTTTTCTTAGTCTCTACGAAACGTTCATTGCTTTTGCGAAACTTCTCCAGCTCCAAATCCTCATTGGCAAAGGACTTAACCACTCGCACCCCGGAAATACTCTCTTCAGTCCCGGCGTTGATCTCGGCGATTTTCTCCCTGTTTTTCCGGAAAGCCCGCCGCATCTGACTGTTATAATAGTAAGCAAACAATCCCATTGGCGGTATAAAGAAAAAGACCACCAAAGTCAGGTTTAAATTAATCTGGCACAGTATACAAAAAGAACCGATTAATTTGGTTAACGATATCAGCAAATCTTCCGGTCCGTGGTGGTAGAGTTCGGTGATATCAAACAAATCGTTGGTAATTCTGGACATGATCTGGCCGGTCTTTTGATTGTCGTAATAATTAAAAGACAACTTCTGGAGATGATTGAAAATTTCATTGCGCAAGTCATATTCCATCCGGGCTCCCATCACATGTCCGCAAGTAGTGATATAGTAATTGCAGAAAAACTCCACAATAACCATTCCCAGCATTAAGAAAGCCATTTGCCAAACGATGGTCATGGCGGAAACAGCCCCGTTTGTTAGTAGGGCATTGGTAATATAACGAATAATCAGCGGATAGGCCAGACTAATCCCGGCCGCTATAAATGCGCATCCCAGATCGGCTATAAACGTCCCTAAATAAGGACGGTAATAAGATATAAACTTTTTAAATTTGGATTCCACTCTAGAGTTCTCCTGTGTAGTATTCAAGATGAATTAATTCATCTTGAATAGATTACCACGGAAACAGCTTTGGAGCAAGGGACGAAGAATGAAGTAATCTTCCGGATAAAATAAACTTCCCGGAAAAGTTAGCAGAAGCAATAATTGACAATACTACAAGGAAGCTTGTACTGGATAAGCATGGACTATTCACCCCTTCCCTTTTTAAATCATTTTCGTCCGAATGGAGGGATGTAAAACAATCTCTTTTTAAAATATCAAAAAAGTAAATACCTACTTACCACAGAATGCGCACTTTAAAATCATGATGACAGCAAGGGCATTCCACTGTATGCTTTCCCGTCCGGTGCGGTAAACGAAGGATCACCTTACAATGCGGGCATTTGCGGAAACGATGAGTTCGGATTTCTTTGATTCTGCGAATTGTCAAAAAAACTTTTGCTTTCATAGGGTTCCAAATCTTCATAAACTTTTCGTTTTCCAGGCGCCTTTTGTAAACATTTCGGGAGAATGTTCTAAAAATTACCCAAACCAAAACAGCCCACATCAAAATGTTAATAACAGCCGAATGGAACAAAGCATTCGCAACTATCAAAACAAAATAAATCCCAATTAAAGCATAATATAATTGATCGATACCATATCGGCCAGCCATAAAACGCGCTACCTTCTCTTTGAAATTTCCCATCCGGCTCACTCCTTTTAACATGATCGTCCGCAGAATATACAACACATTTGGGCGAAACAACAAGTTATACATAAGTTGCTTATATTGATTACCGGCATGCCAAAGTTTTGACTTTGCTGTTGGTACACGCGCCCGCCGTTCTGGATTTGGTCTAATACACGCTGGTATTCAGGATTATCCGGTTCCATTTGCACTGCCGTTTTTGCGTGAGTCAAAGCTGTGATTTTATTGCCGATACCAGCATTGGCAATTGCGCTGTAATAATACCATTCGGCGCTCTTGCCAGTGATATTGGCCAGCACATTGAGTGCTTCCTCATAATATCCCGCGCGCAAATAGGACTTAACCGGTTCAAATTCAGAATATTGCTGTCGGCTGTTACCAAAAGGACCGAAACCACCAAACGGATCAAAGCCTCCAAAAGGATTAAAACCACCGCCAAATGGATCCTCTTCCCCGGAAGAATTATTCCCGTTACCATAAGGGCTTTGGCCGCCATAACCTCCACTACTACTATTGGGAGAAACGTTCCCGCTTTTTATCTGTTCATAAGCAGCATTAATTTCGCTCATTTTCCTAGCTGCTTCGGCGTCACCTGGATTCAAGTCTGGGTGGTATTTTTTGGCCAGCTGGCGATAAGCTTTGGTAATTTCTTCACTTGAAGCAGTTGGAGAAACACCCAGCACTTTGTAAGGATCGGATATCATTGTTTTGATTTCTCCTTTGTTTTCTGATTGGCTGCTTCATACCTTGTCCAAACGCCCGAATAAAGGATATTTTCAATCAGTTGGCGATCCTGCTCAATGGGCAACTGTTGATATTTTTCGGTACAGTCGGCCATCAGAAGATTCAAAATATCCCTGAAATTTTCAGATGATGACCCAACCAACGGATTATAGCGTTCGTTTTGGATATCCGCTTTTAAATCAAGGCAGGCATCCATGATATAAATAAACTTGCCGAGCGCTCTTCCAAAGGCTCGTAAGTTTTCAGCACAGTCATCTTCCCGCCAGATGAAGATTTCGCCCAACAATTTTCCAAAGCAATTGGCCGGAATATCCGGGTTTAGTTCTCCCGATTTTTCAATGGTGGAAAGCTCGTTCAAGCACTTTCGGATTACAGAACACTGATGAGGATACTTCGCTGTAATTAGCTTCACTTCCTGCTCAAACAATTTGGATTCCCACCATGACAGCATCTTTCGCTCATCCGTCCAATCGTCAAGAAAGTTGTAATAGGCAAGTGCCACATTCATATCGGCGGCATAGTCTGTGATTCCATTCTGCCAATATGGGTGCGGTTTTATAGGATGAATCATACACCGTTCCATTTCAATTGTGTGATCCGGCTTATAAAGCGCCGAAAGGAACAGAGCGAGAAAAGTCATGTCATAGGTAAGTGTGATACGGCTTATTGTACCGTGATGAGTTCCCAATGCCTTGCATAAACTGCAATAACAAGACCGGTACTTTTGCTTTTCTGCAACACTCAACTTATCCATATTGGCGACTACATAGCCAAACATCCTCTTCACCTGCCTTATTTATATTTTAAACCACCCATCGATATTATTCATCATCTTTTGAATCGAAATTCCCAACGCAGCAATATTGTTCTTAAATGACTTCCAGCATTGGAGTGATCAGCTATGTGGAACCTTCGACCGCATGGTTTCCAAAATTGAGGATAACTCATTGCATGCTGTACTAATTTGGGTGTTATCCTTACTCTTTAATACCTTTTTAATATGTTTAAGGGATTCATCGAGCGCAGCACGGTCATTTTTGTCAAGCTTTTTCAACATAGACTCTGCCTGGTTTATCAACTGTTCCGCATGATCCTGCGCGGTGGCTTCTTCTTTATATTGGGCATCCTCGGCAACGAACTGCTGGGCTTCACGAACAGCCTGGTCAATTTCTGCCTGACTCAGGTTTGAAGAAGCCGTAATGGTAATGTTTTGCTCTTTTCCGGTTCCAAGGTCTTTGGCTGATACATTGACTATGCCGTTGACATCAATATTGAATGTTACCTCAATCTGTGGAACACCTCTGGGCGCACGGCGAATGCCATTCAGTCTGAATTTACCCAATGTTTTATTTAAGGAGGCCTTTTCACGCTCGCCCTGCAAAACATGAATTTCCACCGATGGTTGGAAATTGGCGGCTGTAGTAAAAATCTGGCTTTTTTTTATTGGAAGTGTGGTGTTGCGCTCAATAACCTTTGAAAAAACATTCCCCAGCGTTTCAATGCCGAGTGAAAGCGGCGTTACATCCAAAAGCAACAAGCCAGTAACATCCCCAACAAGGACACCGGCCTGAAGCGCAGCTCCCATTGCAACACATTCATCAGGATTGATACCTTTGAACGGTTCTTTGCCGGTGAACTTTCTGACCTCCTCCTGTACTGCGGGAATACGGCTGGATCCTCCCACCAGTAAAACCTTATTGATATCTGTGGTATTGAGACCGGAATCACGCATTGCCTGGTGCACCGGGTCCATGGTTGCATTGACGAGATGCGCCGTCAATTCATCAAATTTGGCTCGGGTTAATGTAATATCCATGTGCAGCGAACCCGACGAATTGGAAGCAATAAACGGCAAATTGACCCCAGTCGATGTTACACCGCTTAATTCCATTTTTGCTTTTTCAGCAGCCTCTTTTACCCGTTGCATGGCGGTCAGATCTTT
>DNPQ01000134.1 GCA_003501335.1 Bacillota bacterium | reverse complement strand
ATTTGATAGAGTGTATCGTAACTATCCCTTAACTTTTGATAAAGTTCGCTATAAAGGGAGAAGTATTTTTGATATACTGCGTAATGATCCGGATTTGGAATATGGGTTCTTTGAATGTGAACCGTTTTTTGAACAGCCTGGTGAAAACTTTCATAAATTCCAATACCAACTCCCGCCAAAATAGCTGCCCCTAATGTGGTAGCATGGTCGGAGAATGGGACGTGAATGGGTTTCCCGGTAATATCCGCTTTGATTTGTGTCCAAACTTCACTATTGGAAGAACCCCCTACACTGATTAACTCCTCGACAAACGCATTGACTTCTTCCGCAGTCTTCAAATTATGTTGTAATGAAAATCCGACACCTTCCATCATAGCCCGAATCAAATGAGCCCTGGTTTTATCATAGGATAGTCCAAACAACACTCCCCGGGCCTTACTGTCCCAGAGCGGGGAACGTTCACCCGCCATATAGGGAAGAAAGATCAATCCGTCGCTACCTACCTTCACCTGAGCCGCTTCATCACTCATCATCTCAAAAGAGCTTTTTCCGACACTCTTGCCAAATTGTTGCTCATAATAGCCAAGTTCTTGGTTAAACCACTTTAAAGTTCCTCCGCCGCCTACGGTTCCGCCCTGCAAGAGCCAAAAGTTAGGAATTACATGGTATCCCAAAATCAGCTTGGGATGAACGAGCGGTTTGTCTAGTAGAATGCTCATACCACCGGCTTGCCCGCCTTGTTCTTGCGTTTGACCCGGATTAACCACTCCGGCGCCCAGAGTACAGCAGGCAGCATCAAGCCCACCGGCGACCACAGGTGTACCCATTGCTAATCCCGTCTCAGCCGCAGCTTTTTGGGTAATCGTGCCAACCACATCATGGCAATGAAACAACGGAGACATAAAATCCAGTGAAATGTTCATTTTCTCGGCAACATTACCATCCCAGACCCCTTGGGTCATATCAAAGAAATGGAACCCGTACCCTTGAGAATAATCCTGCGAATATTCCCCGGTTAATTTAAAAACGATGTAGGCGTTGCTTTGTAGAAACTTTTTGGTTTGTTTATAAATATCCGGCTCATTTTCACGTATCCAAAGTATTTTAGGGACTATATAAGCCGGATCAACCGGGTTGCCGCTCAAGTTGACCAGCATATCTTCACCGATATTCTCTTTCAACCAGGAGGCTTGTTTTTCGGAGCGCCGATCCAGCCAAATCATAGCTTTGCGAAGCGGTTCCCCATTGTGGTCCACCGGAAGGCAGACCCAGCTAATACCGTCTGTCCCGATCGCCGCTATTTCTTCGGGTTGGATTCCATGGTTATGAAGGAGACCTCGAATTTCCTCACCAATGACTTTCCACCATTCGCGAGCATCTTGTTCGGCATAACCCGCCTTTGGATAATCAGTATGGTAGAGGCCGGTTGTAGTGGCAACGACTTGTCCTTGAAAGTCAAAAATCGTAATTTTACATCCCGAAGTACCGCTATCAATTCCAAGTAAGAGGCGTTTAGCCATTTTACCGACTCCTTCACATACAAATCGTTTTATAAATTGACTGTTAATATATAGCGAAACGTTTCGTTTTTAGAGCTTATTTCATCGTTCATCTTTCAAAGAATACTATTGCCTATCTGTTCCCTATTGTATTGATATTATTAAACAGTTGATTTAGAACACTTATCAATCGTTTTCAAACCTTACATCCTTAACAAAGTCTATTTACGTCTCAATACTTCTTACCGAATCCCGTATCAATAATTCCGTTTTTAAACGGACAACCGCCGGAAAACCACTTAAATCTTTTTTTAATCTTTTTAACAGAATTTGAGCCGCCACCTCTCCAATTTGCTGCATTGGCTGCACTACAATGGAAAGAGAAGGCTTTACTATCCGGGCCAGGGCCAAATTATCAAACCCAATCACCGATAAGTCTTCCGGTATTTTTAAATTGGTTTCATTAATAGCAATAACCGCTCCCAAAGTCATCTCATAATTGGTTACATAAATAGCCGTCGGCAGCGGATCAACCTGCAATAGTTCCTGAAATAATTCATAGCCGCTCTGCATCTGATAATCTCCGTATTTTATTAAACGCGGATCAACTTCCCGGCCATAATCTTCATGCACCCGGATATACCCTTTTAACCGTTCTTGGGCTGTATAAACATCTTCCGGGCCTACGATAATCCCAATACGTTTATGGCCCCGAATGATTAGTTGCTCGACAGCATTGTAAGACGCATTGAGGTTATCAACTAAAACTACATCGCAATTCACATTATTAATCATCCGATCGATGAGGATTACCGGAATATCTTTGGATATTATTTCATTGATAAGTTCATCACTGTCGGTCAGCGGCATCATAATAATACCGTCGACCATTTTATCAAGCAAAAAATTAAGCTTTTCCGCTTCCAAAAGCGGATTTTCTTTATAATCGCAAACAATGGTGCTGTAACCTTCCTGGAGTAAACCATTTTCAATATTCGAAACAATACTGGTGAAAAAAATGTTCTCAAAATTGGGTATCAGCACACCCACAGTCATACTTCGATTGGTTTTTAGGGCTCTAGCCATTTCATTGACTTTAAAATCGAGTTTCTGAATGGCCGCTTCAATCGCTTGTTTATTTTTGTCCAAAACATTGCCGCCGTTTAGATACTTTGAAATTGTAGCGAGCGACAACCCCGTTTCACGGGATACATCTTTTATCGTAGCAGGAATAATAATTCACCTTCCATAGCGAAACGTTTCGTCCTTATAATTGGATTTTATCTCACATTTTAGTAAATGTCAATGTTGTAATTGGCGACAAAAATGGTTTTTAGCTGTTACCAATTAAAAACCATTTTATCGAATATCAAATAATTTTAAGCGCCCGTCTCATTCTTTGATCGAACCCGCAGTAATGCCTTTCAAAATATACTTTTGAAATGAAAAATAAACTAACAAAGTGGGAATTAAAATCCATATAATACATGCGGAAATACTTGCCCAGTTCACCGAACGGTCGCCGGCGAAGGTCATTAGAGTCGTCGTTAATGTCCGGTACTTATCGGATGGGATATACAGATAAGGTATATACATATCATTGGTAATATCAACAAACTTAATTATCGCGAGGGTGGCAACAGCCGGCATAATTAAGGGAAGAACAATTTTGGTGAATATTTTCAAATAAGAAGCGCCATCTAACATCGCACTCTCATCTAAGGATACGGAGACCTTATCAATATACTGCTTGTATAAGAAAATCTGCATCATGTCGGCCCCTATGTAGATTAGGATCGGCGCATACAAAGTGTTATATAGTCCCATCTCTTTAATTAATTGAAACCGGGCGACTTCTACAGTATAAAAAGGGATCACCATGGCCACTAGGAACATTCCGAGCACGACTTTTTTGAACTTAAAGTCAAAGCGGGCAATAATGAAGGCCGCCATTGCCCCGATAACCGCATTGATGATTACGCTGCTTAAGGCGATGGTTAACGAATTAAACAGGGATAAAATAATTTTAGCCTTGACAAAGGTTTCTCTGAAGTTGCCCAAATAAAGCGAATGGGGTAAAGCTAACGGCGTCATCTGGCTAATCTCGGGCAAAGTTTTCAACGAAGCTAAGACAATGATCAGAAGCGGTATAAAAACTATCAATGTAATTAGGCACATTACCAAATATTGAAAGAACCCTGTTTGTCCGAAGCTTATTTTCGATAGGGTTGACTTAACCATGCTGCTCATGTGATTTACCCCTTAATTTTTATGACTTTACTTTGGACATAACCAAAGATAATAATCAAAATCACCAAAACAACTGCCATCGCGGAGGCAAGGCCATATTGATTAAACTGAAACGCCGTCTTGATGGTATAAACCATAAATGTGGAGGTTTCATAGCCCGGACCTCCGTTAGTCATTAAGAACGGAATATCAAATACCGATAAAGCTCCTCTCACATTAAGGAATAAAACCAATTCCAACACGGTCTTGATGCCGGGAATGGTGATATTGGTAAATTGCCGGAAACTGTTAGCCCCGTCAATGGAAGCCGCCTCATAATATTCCGTGGGTATTGATAAAATGCCCGCGATAAAAAGAATGACATGTAAACCGCAAAAGCGCCACAAAGAAACCGAAACGAGTACAAAGTTTACAATGTAAATATTGCTTAGCCAGCCCATCTTCAATGCGCTTAAATGTAAAAAATCCAGCATTGAATTCAAAGCGCCACCGTTAGGAGAATAAAAATAGGAAAAAGTCAAGGCGACCGCAACACCATTGATTACATAGGGTAAAAACGTGATGGACTGAAAAAACTTGGAACTGCGAATCTTGCCGCACAAAATGGACGCCACAACAATTTCAAACGGAATGGTCAGCAGATGAATCAAAAAATAATAGGAGTTATTCCGTAAAGCAATCCAAACATCGTTGGATTTCAAAATCAATTGGCGAAAGTTTTCCAGCCCTACATATTTAAATGCCGGCGAAAAACCGTCCCAATCGGTTACACTGAACTGAAAAAGTTTCAAGGTTGGGTAAAACATAAACACGATCAAAAGTAACACCGGTATAGCCAGAAAACCCAAGATGATAAGCTTCTTTTGCTGGCTGTAACTGATTCCCAAATTGATGACCTCCTTATAAGAAAATTGCCATACCTGTTTAACGGGCATGGCAATTTTCTTTCGTTCTGCTAATTATTTAATGCCCAATTTTTTGCGCGCATCAGCCCATTTTTGATTAAAATCGCCTAAAATATCTTTGTAGGACATACCGGCTAACATTTGAGAACCAATTGTTTTCGCGTCGAACTTGGTCTCGTTGACCAACTTGGTATAATTTTCGTCGCCCGGAATGTATAAGAAGGGTTGATAATTATATTTTTTCAAGCCTTCGCTGAAAATATTGGCGGCGTCAATCCCTTTAATGGTGGAAGACATAAACCGGTCGCTGAGATACGCTTTATAAACCGACGGGCTAAAGAACCATTCAATGAATTTTTTAGCTTCAGCGGGATGTTTGCTGTTTTTACCGACCGCCCAAAACAGATCAAGCATGGCCATTTGCTTTTTAATGGGTTTATCCGCGCTTCCGACCGGAAGCGGGAAGACTGCAATGTCGTTCATATCGCCGCCCATTTTTTTATAATCCGGTAGGAAATACTGACCGACGCATGTCATGGCAGCCTTTTTAGCAGCCAATAGTTGTTCTTGCTCCGGCCAACTGGTACCCAGCGGGTCCCCGAACACTCCCGCTTTATATAAAGTGTCAATCATAGCATAGGATTTATAAAAACCTCCATCAGGCCCGAAAGGTTTATCACGCTTAGCGGTGTCGGCTAAAATATTAGGATCCCCGGAAATCAAATGAGGCATGAATTCATTAAAGGGATAAGTCGGCCAGGTGTCTTTAGCGCCCAAGGCAATCGGGATATACTTCCCGTTCGCTTTAATCTTTTTGGCTACGGCGATAAATTGATCCCAAGTCGTAGGGACGGTCAAATTCAGTTCCTTAAAAACAGACTTCCGATAGTAAACCCATTCGTAAAAAGTCTTCATCGGCAAACCATAGTATTTCCCATTGTTCATGTTGACCGCAAAAGTATTGACAAACTTATTATCCTTGACTAATTTCTCCGTAGGAGCCCATAAAGCCATGGAATCTTTGAGCGGTAAAATATCGTAAGGCTTAACATAGAACACATCCGGCATTTCCTTGGCAGCCATCCGCACCCTTTGAATACGGGACATTTCTTCCGTATCCTTAGACTGCTGGAAATCAATTGTCACATTCGGCAACATTTTTTTGAAGGAAGCATCATTCATATGCGCTTGGAAAAAATCCAAATCCTCCGCTAAAAGACCTACGCTTAAGGTGACTTTGTCGGCTGCAAAAGCAACGCTCATGCAATATACAACCAGCGTGAGAACAAAAAAAGCGCGAAACATTTTAGAAAAAATTTTCCCTTTCATTCCAATCCTCCCCTAAAATATTATTTTTTTAGGGGGCTCCCAGCCCCATAATTGAATTATAAGTCCCTAAAAAAAAAAAAAACATGATTTAGTTTTCACTTTTTTGATATTTCTTGATTCCGTTTGAAAAGCTTAAACAAACAACTCTAGCAGAATGGCAACCCCTTTTTGTTCCAGGATTAAGCTGTTGCTGATATTCTTGCCGGTCAAAAGTTCACGGAATTCCTTTCCATTCAAATCCACACTAACAGAATAAGTATTATGATTGAGAACAAAGGTAAAGATCATGTTATCCTTAAATCTTTGCGTTACCTCCACACCCTCCGTCGGTTCAAACGGCCCTTTGATTCCTTTGGAGTCACAAAGATATTTCAGCAAGTCGTTTACAAACCGTTGTTCCGGGTCTGAAGCTACATAATAGGCCCTGCCTTTACCCAAGATATTTTCCGTTAATACGGGCATACCCGCATAGAAATCCTTGCCGTAAACCGCCAAGGCTCGGGCAGCTTCAAGATGTAACAAATCGCAAAGCATTCCACATTCGTACTCTCCGTCAACCTTGCCTATAGGATTGTTAACGATAATCGAATTTTTCATTTCCGGAGGCAGGGCATCGATTTCTTCCACCCAGATTCCCAAGACCTTTCGCAATTGGCCAGGATACCCACCTAATGTCACCAGGTCATTTTCATTGACGATTCCGCTGAAAAAGGTTGTTAAAAAGATTCCCCCATTTTTGACAAACTGTTCGATATTGCCAGCCACATTAGGCTTTATCATATAAAGAACCGGCGCAATGACGAGATTATATTTAGAAATATCCCAATCCGGCCTGACGATATCCACTGAAATATTGAATGTCGATAAGGCCCTGTAGTATTTTTCGATCTGCGGCAGATATTTCAGGGCAATACTGGGGCCGCTCGACAATTCTACGGCATTCCAATTGTCAAAATCCATCATGATGGCGACCTTGGAATCGCATTTTGAATCAAGAATCTTATCCCCCAGCCGGTTGAGCTCCGCGCCTAACTCCGCACATTCGCGGAACACCCGGGTGTTTTCATGTCCGGCATGAGCAATCAACGCACCGTGATATTTCTCGCAGGCGCCGAAGGAACGCCTGAGTTGAAAGAACATTACGGTATCCGAACCATGGGCTAGAGCCTGATAGCTCCACAATCTCATGACTCCCGGCCTCTTAAGACTGTTATAATCCTGCCAATTTTGCTGGCTGGGCGTCTGCTCCATCAGCATGAACGGCTCTCCTTTTTTGAGTCCCCTGATAACATCATGCCGTAATGAAATGTTATAAAAAGCCTCGCCCATTTGCGGATAATTGTCCCATGCCGCCACATCCATATGCTCGGCCCAGTCAAAAAGGTTTAAGCGTTTGCAGACTGTCCATATATTTGTAGTAATCGTAATATGAGGAGTATGGACTTTGATTGCATCATACTCATTCCGGTAGCACTCCAGCAGGGAGTCCGACATAAACCGGTAGTAGTCCAGGCTCATTCCTTGAAAACATCGGTTATCCCCATTTAAATTGGAAGGGACAACAACTTCCTCCCAGCTGTAGACCGTATGCCCCCAAAAGCTCATATTCCATACTCTGTTCAGTTCTTCTAAACTGCCATACTTTTTCTGAAGCCACATCCGGAATTCTTTGGCACAGTTGTCGCAATAGCAATATCCGCCTTCGACATACTCATTGGAAATATGCCAAACTGCCAGTGCCGGATGATCTTTATACCTCTCAGCCATTTTTCCGGCCATTCCAGCCGAGAATTTACGATAAACACTACTGTTGGGACAATAATTCAATCTTTTGCCCTGAGTCCGTTTTCGGCCATCTTCATCGGTGCGGAGCACTTCGGGATATTTGAGAGACATCCAAGCCGGCTGGGCCGCGGTAGGCGTAGCAAGGCATACGTACATACCGTTCTTGGCAACCAAGTCCAATACCTTATCCAGCCATTCAAAATGATATGTATCTTCGGAAGGTTGGAGTTTGGCCCAACTAAACACGGGAAGGGTAACGATATTGGCCCCGGCTTTTTTAAAGAGTCTCATGTCCTCATTCCACATCTCTTCCGGCCATTGGTCCGGATTGTAATCCCCTCCGTAGAATATTTTTGGCAACTTCTCGCTAATCACACCCAATTCCCCTTTCATTCCTCGAAGTTAAAATAATATGACAAATCGGATACATAAATGTTATCATGAGAATATAACTACCTTAATGATATTTCTTGCCTAAAATTGATATTTTTTTTACTCCCTAGAAAATTTATCCCTATCCATATTGGAGGAAGTTCATGTTGGGGTTTTATCGCAGTATTATTTGGAAACTAGTCGTGATTATCGTTCTTTTTATACCCATTCCGGTCATTGTTGCAGGCATTATCCTTTCGAAGACTTTTTCCAATATGCTCATGGAAAACGACCAAAAAAAGAATCTGCAACTTACGGAGCAAATCGCCAAAAAAATCAACGAGGATACCTTACGATTTGTCATTTCGGTCTCGAAAGTCATGAATGATGATGATATTATTCCCTCTCTCAATCAATGGGAATTAACCCAGGGCCGTTTAGCTAAGTTTAATCTGACCGGGCAAATCGATAAGAAACTTAGTTATTATTTCAATTACACTACCGATTTGACGGGAATTTACTTTATTTTTAAAAATAATGACTCTTATAGTTATAAAAGTCCATTGCCCAATGAAGTCGCCGAATTAAAGAAAATGCCTTGGTATAAGGAAATGGCCCTAAAAAATGAACCCATCAAGATTCTTGGACGAATCAAGAACTCCCGGTTCACTCAAAATCAATTTAACGGCAATTATTCAATAGCCATCGCCGGGCTGACCAATAATTCAGCCTTTCTTTCTCCAAGAGAAGTTGAAATGGTTTACTTTGTCTTTAACGAAGACACCTATGACAATATCTATTCCCGTTTGGGACTGACTCATATAGGGTCATTAGACTTGGCAGCCGCAGACGGAACCTTAATAACTTCAAACAACAACAGCATTGGAAAAATTTTTAAAGAAACGGCTCTTTTTCGCAATGATTATGGCTGGTTTCGTTACCGCAAAAACAAATCCGATATCTTGATTACCTATTACACGGTGCCGATAACAAAGTGGAAGGTCATTAACTCTATCCCTTACCGTCAGTTGACCGATAAACTCCATCGGGTCATGGCGGTCATTTTTATCGTTTTTATCACGGTCGCTATCCTGTTTTTGATCATCTTTTTTACATCCGTTATCGGCACAGTCGTTCTTCCGATTACTAACTTGGTTAAACAGATGAAAAAAGTGGAGTCGGGCAATTTTCAGACCAGCGTTGTCATTCGCGGCCAGGATGAAATTGCGCTACTCAACCGCTCCTTTGATAATATGGTCAAAGAGATTCAAAACCTGATTAAAAAGATTGACGCCGAAAAAAGCGAAAAATTACAGCTGGAAATCAAGTCGCTTCAATATCAGATCAATCCCCATTTTCTTTTTAATACCTTAAATACGATCACCATGATGGCCGAAATGCATGGCGTCAGCAACATTAAAAAAATGACCGACGCCTTGACAAAACTGTTACTCAATACGTTGGCCAAAGAAGGAATGTTTACCCCATTAGAACAGGAATTTGATACGCTGGAGAGTTATTCCTATATCATGAAGCTGCGTTACGGCGACCGGTTTGACATTTCCAGCCATGTAGACGAAGAAATGAAAGATACGTTCGTCCTCAAGCTGCTGTTGCAACCCATTGTCGAAAACTCCATCTTGCATGGGATGAGTGATGTGTTTGATAAATTACTGATCCATATCGAAGCCAAACAAGTCGATCACAACTTACTGATTACCATCACCGATAACGGCGTCGGCATGAGACCTGAAAAAATTACCTCGGTGCTTCAGGAAAATGAATCCCGGGGAAACACCTATAACCGGATCGGCCTCTTCAATGTTCATCAAAGGATCCGGCTCAACCACGGCCCCAAGTACGGATTAACCATTACCAGCACTTTGGGGCAAGGAACAACCGTAACGCTCTTGTTACCGGTTATTCCAGCCAATAAGGAAGAAGAGGTTTCTCATGCTTAAAATCATTTTGGTTGACGATGAACCCATTGTCCGTTTAACCATTCAGACGTTGGGGCCTTGGCAAAACTATGGCTTTCAGTTTGCCTTTGAGGCGGCCAATGCTCAGGAAGCGTTGGAACAACTGAAATCCGGCGCCAGTATCGATATGGTCTTAACGGACATCACCATGCCGAAAATGAACGGCATTGAACTCATCCGGCAGGTTAAAACGATCAACCCGAATCTTCCCATTATCGTACTGAGCGCTTATAATGATTATCCCTATGTCCGGGAAGCCTTCAAACTCGGAGTCCAAGACTATATTTTAAAATCCGATTTATCCTTCGCGGCACTTCTCAAATTATTTGAAAAAGTCAAGGAAAATATCGGCTTAACCAACCGGCATTTAAAAGAGATCACCGACAACACCGTCTTGTTAAAGCAAAAAATCCTCAACGATTTATTAGCCGGCGTCCCCGTCAGCGCTTTCCGGGAAAAATTGGAACCATTAGCCATCAAAATCCGCAACACCCATAATGTTGTTTGCCTGTTCGATGTCGATGATTATAAATTACAGGAGGACAAATATGACAGTGAAATCCTTGCCAAAATCAACAATTCCATCGCCAATGTTTTTTCCCAGAAAATCATGGAATACAATATCGGAGAGGTCCTTGCTCTTTCCAAAGAGCGCTATGTTTTAATCGCCAATTTTGAAGGAGAACATAGTTCCGCGGTAATGTTTCAAAAGTTGAACCAACTCATCAACGATATTAAGTATTCTTTATCAGAACTGTTAAATATTTCAGTAACCGTGGGGGTCAGCGCTTTTGCCGACGGGCTTGAAAACATTCCTTCCCTTTACCGCCAAGCGGTTCAGGCGATTCAATTCCGCCTCATTTGGGGGAAAGGTAAAACTATCCATCAACAAGATCTTTTAAATATCAAAAACACAGCCCAAATTGATATCTCCTCATTTAAAAAAGAACTCTTCGCCGCGCTGGAAAGTTCGGATACCAGCCGGGCCCAATCCATTTTAAAAAATTTCAAACAATCCATCATAGAACTAAATCCGGCCAAAATCAATGGGGTTTATAATTTATATATTGAGATCATTTATTCCGTTTTCAATTATTTGTCCGGAAAGGATATCCACCCGGACGATATTATGGACCAGGAATTGGACTTTTATCATAAAATAAATGCATATGAAACCATTGATGAAATGAATCAGTTTCTGGAAAGCCTTCTCTTAAAAATCATGCTGGAATTAAAACAAAAGAATGAAAATATACCTTTGAAATTAAAAAAAGCCCGGGAATATATCCGAGCGCATTATCATGAGAATATCAGTTTAAAATCCGTAGCCCAATATCTAGCGGTCAGTGAAGCTTACCTAAGCCGCCTGTTCTCAAAGGAGATGGGGGAAAGCTTTATTAATTATGTGACCCATTTACGGATCGAAAAAGCCAAAGAACTGCTGAAGAACTCCAATTTATCCATCAACGAAATCAGTGAACAGGTCGGTTATTATAACCAGGAACACTTCAGCCGGGTTTTTAAAAAGCATGAAGGCTGCAGCCCTAATAAATATCGATAAATCTCTCTCTTTTCTTGTTTCATGAAAAAACTTTCCAAAAAGTTCTCGGATGTAACATCAATTTTCTATGATGTATCACCAACGTCCTCCGATGGAACATCAATTTTCTATGATGTATCA
>DNPQ01000182.1 GCA_003501335.1 Bacillota bacterium | reverse complement strand
AAAGTTGGCCGTATGGAAATGGAAACCCGTTTAACCGAGAAGGTAGAATTGATCCTCAAACGAGGGGTGGAGGAGGGCAGTTTTATCGTTGATGATATACCTTGTACTGCTAGGATGTTATTTTTGGCCTTTGCAGCATTTGCCGGTCCGCCTGCGATGAAACGTGAATATGAAGAGGTAATGCAGGATGCGGAGAGTATGTTTGCGCTGTTACTGCGGGCGATAAAAACAACATAAAATTTTTTGAATATTTAAATAAAATATTCATTTATTTAGAACGAGCAATGTTAGTCATGATAGAGCCTAAACTCTAAAAATACACAAAGTAATCACGTAATGAACACAAAATAAGTTTATGATAAATTTATGAATAAAATTTTTATATATTTACAGAGATTGTGAGTTGTTTCTTTATAATCTTGTTTGAATGGTTAAAAATAGTATTCAAATATTCAAAGCTCTAATTTAACTAGAAAGGTGATCGTTATGAAGAAAATATTGTTATTGTTCGGTATCATCTTAATTGTTGTTGTGATGGTTGTGATCTTATTTTTTCGCAAAGCCGAAGTGGCTAGCAAAGTCCGTTCGGCTCAAAGTAATGTCACTTCGGTTTATGTCACGAAAGTAAAACGGGAAGCGTTAGAATCCAATACTACCAAAGTGGGCACGATTGTGGCCAATAATGTGGTCTCTGTGGCATCGGAAACCTCAGGGAAAATCGTGGCTGTCTATGTGAATGTGGGATCGTACGTGAAAGCCGGAGCGCCACTGGTTAAAGTGGATGATGAAACACTCCGGGCTAAATACTTATCAGCCCAAGTCGCTTATGACAAAGCCAAAAAAGATTTCGAGCGGGAACAGGAACTCTATAAAACCCAAGTTGTTTCCGGTTCAGACTTAGAGACCTCTCGGGAAACCTTGCAGTCGGACGAAGCCGATTACATAACGGCTAAATATAACTATACGCATGCCGTTATTACTTCGCCTATTTCGGGATTGGTAACCAGCCGGGCGGTCGATATAGGGGCGATGGTATCCTCGGGTACGACAGTAGCTACGGTGATTGATAATTCAGTTTTTAAAGCCGACGTTGATGTTACGGAAGAGGAAGCCTATCAAATAAAAGTGGGGGATCCGGTTGTTATAACGACTACGGTTTATCCGGGAATCAATTTTAGTGGCCGGATTTCAAGCATCAGCAGTAAAGCCTCGGACGCTCATACTATTCCGGTAGAGGTGCAATTTACCCCTTCGCAAGGATATTCGATAAAATCAGGCATTTTTGGTAAAGTTACTTTTCAATTGGGCACATCGGGGGTAGCATTAACGGTACCGCGGGATGCGATCGTGGGCAGCGTGAAGGAAGCGCAGGTATATGTAGTGGAAGGTGCTGTGGCCAAGTTGCGCAATATCGTAGTCGGGTCCGAGTACGGCACCCAGCTGGAAGTGCTCCAGGGTTTGAAAGAAAACGAAAAAGTTGTAACCGCCGGGCAGGATTACTTAAGGGATAATGCCATGGTAAACGTGACGAATGCCCAATGAAAACGGGATTTTGTTTCTGTAGTAAAAATTCAAGAAGAAGTTAGGTGAAATTCTAATGACGATTACCGAACTTTCGATCAAGCGCCCTATTCTGGTGATTGTTTTTTTCCTGGCATTCGGTTTGATCGGATTATATGGATATAGTCAATTGAAATATGAGACGATGCCGAATATGGACTTTCCCTCGTTGACCGTAGTAACCAAATACGAGGGCGCTTCCGCCTCTGAAATTGAGTCTTCGGTCACCCGAAAAATAGAAGAAGCGGTTTCTGGCGTCAATAACATCGATACGCTTAAATCAACATCTGTCCAGGGTTACTCGGTGGTCCAGATTCAATTCGTGCAAAGCACCAACATGAGCGTCGCCCAACAGGACGTGCAGAATAAAATCAACCAGATTTCGAACAGTTTGCCGGATGATGCGGGCAATCCGTCCATCATGAAGTTTTCAACGGATGATATGCCGGTCATGCGGATCGGCGTTAGCAGTAATTTGGCCCCGAAAAAGTTTTATACCTACTTGGATAATTATATTGATCCTCAATTATCGCGGCAAAAGGGCGTCAGCCAGATCTCGTTGTCCGGCGGCGTTGAGCGCGAGATTAAGGTTAATGTGGACAGCCAGAAACTGCAAAGCTGTGGAATTTCTACTTCTACAGTGGCCTCGGCGGTTGAAAGCGCCAATGTGGAGTACCCCACCGGCAAAATCAAAGACCAGGACAGCCAGTTTGTGGTGCGTTTAGGCGGGAAATTCACCTCCATTGATCAAATCAAAAATTTGATGATTAGTCATTCGGCGGCTGGCGATGTGAAGTTGATGGATGTTGCCGATGTCTATGACGGGGCGGAAGAGCAAACTTCCATCAGCCGGGTCAATGGCCGGACGACCATCGGCCTTGAGATTTATAAACAGTCCGATGCCAACGAAGTCGAGGTTTGCCAGTTGGTCCGGCAAGCGACCAAAGATTTGGAACAGCAGTACCGTTCGATGAATCTCAAATTTAGTATTGTGGAGGACGGTTCGGAGTACACCCTGGCTTCCGCCGCTGCGGTGAAAGAGGATTTGGTGCTGGCGATTTTGCTGGTTGCCATGGTTATGTTAGCATTTTTGCATAGTTTGCGGAATGCCATTGTGGTCATGGTATCCATCCCGACTTCCATCGTGGTGACTTTTATCGGCATGTGGGCCACCGGTTGCACTTTGAATATTATTTCGCTGCTGGCCATGTCGCTGGTTATCGGAATTTTGGTGGATGACTCCATCGTGGTTTTGGAAAATATTCATCATCACTTGGAAAAAGGCGAAGACCAGAGAACAGCGGCATTGGAAGGCCGGAACGAAATCGGTTTTACCGCTCTCTCCATCACTTTAGTTGACGTGGTGGTTTATCTGCCATTGGCTTTGGTCTCGGGGATGATTGGCGGCATCGTTCATCAGTTTGCCCTTACTATTTGCATGTCCACCTTAGTAAGTTTACTTGTTTCCTTTACGGTTACCCCGTTACTCGCCTCCCGTTTTTCCAAGGCGGAAACGCTTTCCAAGGATTCGCTTATGGGCAAGTTCGGCTTATGGTTCGAGGAAAAATTCCGGAATTTTGTCGACTTTTACATTGAAATTTTGGATTGGGCTCTTGAAAACCGGGCTAAGGTATTGCTGGGTGTTTTGTTAACTTTTGTTTTGGTGATTGCGCTTATTCCTTTCGGCTTTGTGGGTACGGAAATGATGGGGCAGGCGGATAAAGGCCAACTGAATATCGATGTCGACTTGCCGAGTCGCTTTAAACTGACGCAAACCGACCAGATGGCGGAAAAGATTGAGAAGGCATTATGGACCGTTCCCGAAGTGAACAACGTATTTACGACAGTGGGTTCCGCCAGTTCCTCTTATACCAGCGGCAGCAATACACTCAGTCTTGAAGTCGGTTTGGTGGATAAGAATAAACGTTCCAAGACGACAGCCGAAGTTTGCCAGGATATTAAAAAACGCTTGGATAGGATTCCGGATATGAATGCCCACGTAGTACCGCAGGGACTTACCGGTAGCAGCACCAATTATGATATCACTTATGCCGTGATGGCTACGACTTGGGATAACGCTTATCAGTTAGCGCAGCAACTGAAAAATATTATTGCCAAAATTCCGGGGACCTCGGACGTACATTTATCGACCGAGGCGGGACAGCCGGAAGTCCAGGCGCAACTGGATAGAGACAAAATGTCCCAATTGGGTTTAAGCGTCAAAGACGTGATGACGGTTTTCGATTATGGGTATGAAGGCGATGACAATAGTAATTATAAAGATCCGCAAGACGGAGAGGATTACACGATCCGGGTTATGTTTGATCAGGCGGAACGATCGCAAACTCAAGATGTCGGTACTACCAAATTTGTCAACAGTTCCGGGCAGGTGGTTCAATTAAATCAGTTCGCTACTATTGGGATTGGCAACGGCCCCAATGAATTAGACCGTCAAGACCGCAGTTACGCCATTAGCGTTTATGCACAAGCGGTGGGGCGTACCAGTGGCAGTATTGCCCAGGATATCCAAAAACAAATTTCAAGGCTCAAGCTGCCTTTAGGAGCTTCGATCGCGCAGGGCGGGATGTTGAAAAATCAAAACAGCGCTTTTGGCAGTTTGGGTTTGGCTTTGTTGGCGGCGGTCATTTTCATTTACTTTATTATGACCGCGCTTTATAATTCATTCATCTATCCGCTTTCGGTCCTCTTCTCAATCCCACTGGCTTTTGTGGGGGCGGTTTTGGGTTTGGCCTTGACCGGAAATTCCCTGAACGTTTTCTCTATCTTGGGCATTATCATGCAGGTCGGCTTGGTCTGCAAAAACGCCATTTTACTGGTGGATTTTACCAACCGGGCCCGGGAAGAAGGGCACGATATTAAAGATGCTCTATTGCAGGCAGGGCGTGAACGGATTCGGCCCATTTTGATGACCACTTTAACCATGGTTTTAGGAATGTTGCCTTTGGCGACCGCCACTTCACTGGGCGCCGAGTTCAAACGGGGAATGGGATGCGCGTTAATCGGCGGCTTGACGTTCTCGATGATTATGACTCTAGTGGTGGTGCCGATTATTTATACCTATGTTGATGGAGTACGTGAGAAATTGACCGGCCTTTTTCACGGACGACGTCGAAGCAGTATTTGAAATTTAGTCGTTGACCCGGCTATGGAACGGTAACCATCCGAAGGTTTTAGCAAGTAAAGAATGAAAATGAAGAGGTGTTCTAAAATGCCCCAAAAATTATGGGTTCCCTTGGCTATACTGGCATTATTGTGTTTACCGCTGACTGCTTTTGCCGCCGATAATGGCGGCGGGGCGCAGACCAAGGCTTTAACCTTGGTAGACTGCCTGAAAACCGGCTATGATAACAGCCAAGATATAAAGAAAGCGGCTAAAAGTGTGGATGTGGCTTGGGAAGGGGTTAAACAGGCAGCGGGAGGTTTTTTCCCCACCTTAAAATATTCCTTGGGCTATGAAAAGGACAGTTATAATACAGTCAATTATGTCCCGGTTGATAAATCCGGAACTTACTGGACTTGGAAGGAAATTGATTCCGGCGATCAGGCCTTTAGCGGGGCATTGACACTGAGTTGGACATTATATGATGGCGGTAAGCTCACCGGCAACCTGAAGGTTGCGTGGCTCGATCTAGACAGCGCGAAGGAAGATTTACGGTCTGCCAAGCAAGAGTTGACTTATAATATCAAAGCTTATTTCTATGCTTTGTGGCTAGCGGAACAACAATTGAAAGTGGCTCAGGCTTCTTATGATAATTTACAGCAACATTATGAACAGGTGAAAAAACAGTTTGAGGTTGAGAAGAAAGCCAAATACGATCTATTAAAGGCTGAAGTGGCTTGGAAAGAAGAAGAGCCTACCTTGCTATCGGCTAAAAATAGTGTCAAAACTGCTAAATTAAACTTAGCCACTGCCATCGGATTAGGAAAACAGGCGGATGTGGAAATCAGTTATGGTGATGCGATTTTGCAAATTCCCGCCCAGCCAGAGATGAATTTTCAATCTCTTTTGGATGAAGCCTATCAACAAAGACCAGAGATTCGCCAGTCCGAGCAAAATATTAAAATTTCCAAATGGAACCGGGTCATCGCCAGAGCTGGCTATCTGCCGTCGCTGACCCTCAGCGGAACCTCCAGTAATGAGGGAGCTACCTCTGATTATAAGGAATGGGACGATAAGACCTGGACTTTGTCTGTAGGGATGAGCGGTTTGATTTTTGACGGTCCAACAACCTTATCTAAGATCAAAGAAGCAAAACTCAACGAGCAAATTGCAACCATTAAGGATACCCAAGAGCGGGATACGGTAAGAAAGGATGTCCAAAGCGCCATTCAAAATATTCAACAGTATTACGCATCGGTTGGTGTGAATCAGGACAACGTGGCTCTGGATCAAGAAGCTTTGCGGATGACCCAAATTAAATTTGATGCGGGAATGGCAACGACGCTGGATGTCAAAGATGCCCAACTTTCCTTGGATGAAGCCGGGGATGATTATTATCAGGAAATTGCTAATTATTTAAACGCTTTGGCCAAGCTAGATTATGTACTGGGTAAGGACTAAGCAAAGATCAAGGAGTCAATATTAATGGATCGTTCAGAACAATTGGGTGAAAAAAAAATATCCAGTTTGCTGGTTCGGTTTTCATTGCCGGCTATTGTCGGGATGTTGGTTAATTCTTTATATAATATAATTGACCGGATTTTTATCGGCAACAGTGTTGGAGCGCTGGGACTGGCAGGAATCACGATTTGTTTCCCGGTGATGCTTTTTATTATTGCCTTTATCCTCCTTATCGGTGTGGGCGCCAATTCCTTGGTGTCCATCAAACTTGGAGAAGGTAATAAAGAGGAAGCGGAGCACATTTTAGGAAATGCATTCATCATGCTGGTAGCGGTTTCAGTTGTCATTTCTGCTTTTGGCCTCATTTGCTTGGAGCCGTTATTGAAAGCTTTTGGAGCCAGCCCTGAGGTACTCCCTTATGCAGAGGCTTATATGCAAATTATATTTTGCGGGGTTGCTTTTCAAAGTATCGGTTTTGGTATGAATAACTTCATCCGGGGCGAAGGAAACCCCACAACCGCTATGGTTACCATGCTTTTAGGAGCTATTTTAAACGCCATTTTTTGCCCGATCTTTATTTTCGTCTTGAAAATGGGGATCAGAGGTTCGGCGCTGGCTACTGTCCTGGCACAAGGAATATCCGGAATCTGGGTAGTGCTTTATTTCTTCTCAAGAAAAAGTTTTTTAAAACTTCGATTTAAAAATTTGAAGCTGGATATCCACATTGTCGGAAAGATTACTTCTCTAGGGCTGGCCCAGTTTGTACAAGAAATGGCCACCAGCTTGGTTAATGTTATTTTAAACTGGAGCCTCGTTAAATATGGCGGAGATATAGCCATATCCGGCATGGGCATTGTCACCAGCCTCCAGTCTTTAGTGATGATGCCTTTATTCGGCATCAACCAAGGGGCGCAACCGATTGTTGGTTATAATTACGGGGCCCAAAAATATGATCGGGTTAAGCAAACATTAAAGCTGGCGGTTTTGGGTGCCAGTATTGTTGCTATTGCCGGATTTGTTATTATTGAAGCATTCCCGAAGCAGCTTGTGGGATTATTTAATAAAGATAATGTCCAATTAAGCGAATTTACAGATTATGCGCTTCGGGTTTTTTTGGTCACCATGCCATTGATCGGCTTTCAGATTATTGGTTCCAATTATTTTATGGCCGTAGGAAAGCCTTACCCGGCAGCCTTTCTTAGCTTGTCAAGACAGGTCATTCTGTTGATTCCGGCGGTATTGATTTTACCGGTATTTTTTAAATTGCATGGAGTTCTGATGGCTGGTCCGGTTGCTGATTTTGGCTCATTCGTAATTACCGGCATTTGGTTGTATCGGGAGCTAAAGCGGCTTGATGATAAAACAAATCTTAATTTTGCTTTAAACAAGATATAATCTAAGCGTATTAATGAACATTTTAAACAGCCTATGAGATATATTTCACAAGTGATTCAATTTTAATATCCAATTCCTGTAAACATAAAAGGACAATTATTCCTCCAAAATTTTTTTACAAAAGAATCACTTTTTCAACACAATCAAAATGTATATTGGATATATGAGATAATTCTGGTGTTCATAGTTATTTACATATTATTCCATTGGATCGAGTGCGCGAAAAAAATTTGGAAAAGTGAATGATGGCATCATTTTAGGAGGTTTAATAAATGTTTCAAAATAAGTTATTTTATTTCTTAATTTTAATGTTGGTAATGATTCCTTCTGTACAGGGTTTAGCCGCCACAAATCAATCAACGACATCATTAACCCTAAATAATCCGGATGCTTTAACCTTGGAACAATGCCTAGAATTAGCTTATGGTAATAACAAAACCCTTCAAAAAGATCAAGAAAATGTAATCGTTGCCCAAGACGGAGTCCGGCAGGCAATTGGCGGATTTTTTCCGACGCTTGGTTATACTGCATCTTCCAATAATTCGGATAAAAAGAAGCAGACCATTAATTATGATACGAGTGAATCGGCAAAGGAATATTATGCGGGGAATTTGAATGCCAATTTGCCTTTGGATATTACCGGAAAACTTACAGCCAATTTAAAAATAGCTCGCTATAAATTAGCTTATGTACAGGAATCTATACGGAAGGATAAGCAAACCTTAACCTATGAAGTGAAAAATGATTATTATCAGGTATGGTTAGCGGAAAAACAATTAGAAATTGAACAGGCCTCCTATGATGATATGGATCAGCATTTTCAACAAATTCAAGGCTTTTATAAGGCGGGGGTCAAGTCGAAATACGAATTATATCTGGCCCAAGTTCAGCGGGATATTCTTAAACCAAAGGTGCTGAATGCTCAAAGTACTTTAATTATATATAAACTTCAATTGGCAACGCGGATCGGTATTTCTAAAAATCGTGAATTTATGGTAGAATATGATCCAAGCAAGTTGAATTTACCCGACGGGGTCAATTTGACTTTGGATGACCTTATGGCTTCAGCATATCAAAATCGCCCCGAAATACATCAGTATCATCTTAATACTGAAATGAGCACTGCTCAAACGAAGATCGATGCCGCAAGTGGGAAACCTAACCTGACTCTAACCGCTTCTTATAATGAATATAGTGCAGAATCAGAACCAGGAACTTATTATCCGTATTGGCTTTGGAGTTTAAGCCTTTCCGGAAATATTTTTGATGGGGGTGTCGTCCATTCCAAGGTTATGCAGGACAAAGAAACCCAAAAGCTTAATGTTATAAGTGAAGCTGATCTTCACGATCAGATTCAACTAACTCTAAATCAAGCCCTGCAAAAATTAAATAATAGTATTGAGTCAATTCAGGCTAGTAAGTCAAGCATGGACATGGCTCAGGAAACACTTCAAATGACGAAGGCTCGTTATAATAACGGTATGGCCACCACCATGGATATAATAGACGCTGAAAATGCACTGGACACTAATTTAGATAGTTATTATCAAGGAGTTGTTGAGTATTTGTTGGCACTTGCAAATCTTGATTTGGAAACCGGAAAAGACTAAATCATGAATTCAGTACGTTTTGATTTACTATTTGAGTAAAAAGACTTTATACAAATTTTTGGCAGTAAAGAGGAGTTGTTTTGGGCGGTTTTAAATATGCATCATCAGGAGATGTTAAGCCGGATCGAAGCGCTTAACAATGATCTGGAAATGGATTTTCTGGATAAGTCATGAAATTATCACCATGATTGGAAAGTAAAAAGACCGAGTTTACACCGCAACGGATTCGCGATTTAAAAAAATGGTTCCGGGTCAGTTCGACTGCAAAGGCCTCCTTATCAAAGATTAATTTCCAATATTGAGCAATTATTGAATGAAGGGGTTCAAAAAGGAAGGATCCGCAGTGATATTGATTTGCATTTAATCATGCTGGTAATAAGCCGGGACTTTGAGAATCTGCTTTCCAGTGAAATGATCTCAGAGATTCCCTTTTCGTTTCACGAAATTGTTAAGGTAATTATTACAGTATCACCGAGGGGATCCTTACTGAAAAAGTCCGCCTGAAATTATAAATTGAATTCATAGGTTTCAGCATATTTCCTAAAAATTTTATTTTCGGTGCTGCGGGTAGTTCTTCAACGAGTTCCGGCAAGATAGGAATAAAAGATTATAAATGAGGAGGCTTTACATAATGAAAAAACGATTCCTAATTATTATTTCAGCCATAGTGGTGATGGTGACGCCCATTGTTGCATTTGCGGCAGATGAACCCCAAACTCAACCCCAAGTGGAAGTCTTGACACTGGATCAATGTTTGCAGATAGCTTATGAAAACAGTAAGCAGTTGAAGTCGGCCGATGAAAGTGTGACAATTGCAAAAGCCAATTTGACGCAGGCCGAATCTAACCTGTTCCCCACCCTAAGCTATTCGATTGCGGAACTGAAATATGGTATTGATTATCCCTTAACCGGCTACGGGACGACAGAAGGATCTTATGGCTACCTATTTGCTACTCAAAATTTGTATACCGGCGGGGTGACAACCGGTACTATCAAAGTTGCCAAACTTAGCTTAACCAAGGCTTTGGAAGAACAACGCAAGGCCAAACAAACTTTGACTTATGATGTCAAATCCGCTTATTATCAGGCCTGGCTGTCGGTGCAACTGTTAAAAGTGGCCCAGGCTTCCTATGATAATCTGGGCCAGCATGAACAACAGATGAGAGTGTTTTATAAAGCCGGTACCAAGTCCCGCTATGACTTGTTACAGGCCCAAGTCAACCATGAGGGACAAAAACCGGCTTGGATCACAGCCCAAAATAATTTGATTCTTGCCAACATGAAATTAGCCACTACCATTGGTGTTGAAGAAGACCGTCAAATTACAGCCAGTGATGACCCATCCAAGGTTACAATTCCCCAAAGTCTTGAGTTTGAGTTTCAAAAGTTGGTAGAACAAGCTTACCACGATCGGCCGGAGATGCGCGAGTTGAAATTGGCCGATGAGATCAATACAATCCAAACCCAAATGGCTTATGCCGGTTATAAGCCAAGGGTCAGTTTGACAGCTTCAATGGGCGGGGTAGGTTCAACAGCCCTGGACTATAAGACCAAGCTCGGTACGGACTGGACAAGTGATATGACAAAGGATTGGGTGTTATTATTGAATGTTACCGGAAACTTTTTTGATGGTTTTAAAACTCCTTCGGCAGTTACCCAAGGAAAAGCAACAATTAAAAAAGCTGAGCTTGATGAATCTTACACTCGTGATACGATGCGTTTGGATGTCCGACAAGCCCTTCAAACGATCCACGGTGACCTGGAAACGATCGCTGCCAGTAAGGCTCAAATCGATTTGGCGAAAGAGAATTTATGGATGACTCAATCCCGCTTTCATGACGGATTATCTACGAACATGGATGTTTTAGATGCCGAATTTGCATTAGATGAAGCCTCCAATTCTTATTACAGCAGTGTGTCTGCCTATTTAACAGCTTTGGCCAAGCTAGATTATGTAATGGGGAAAGACTAATCTTTAGCCGGATTCCAGTTTTGGGGACCGTTGAAACGCTATTTTGGGTCGGTATTGATTTTTATCCCTAAAATGAGACTCTCA
>DNPQ01000240.1 GCA_003501335.1 Bacillota bacterium | reverse complement strand
CAATCATCATCTCTTCATCACGGATAACTTCTCCTCGTAAAGCCCGGTTTAATGGCGTTTCCTCTGTCGCATAAGGAACACCGTCTGATTTATGCATCTGTAAGCCGGCAAGACATTCTTGAAAAGGCAGCGGGTAATCATCACTGGTAAACTTGTATAAAATATGGGCGTAATCATTGATCCGGATGACATTCCCCATATTATCATAAATTATTACACCCGCAGCGATCGAGGATATCGTAGCATCTAACTCCGCCGCCCGCTGTTCCGCCACGTCGCGCTCCCGGGCTGTGGCTTCCGCTTGTTTCCGGATTTCTTCCGTCTGGCGTTGCAGTTCCTGGTAGGTGGAATTTAATTCCTCGGTTTGTGATTGCAGTTCTTCATTGGCGGCGGCTAGCTCCTCCTGTTGCGCCTGTAGTTCTTCATTCGCTGTGGTCAGCTCTTCTTTCTTTACTTGCAAGGCTGCTTCTGCGTATTTGCGCTCAGTGATGTCCTGTCCCTGGGCGATGGTAGCAGCCACCGTAACTCCATCTTTTTCACAGATATTGGCCGAATTCCACAGGACTGTCCGGATCGTGCCATCCGTCCGAAGAATAGGGATTTCGACCGTTTCCCAAAATTCACCCTTTGAGGTACGTTCGATAAAATCTGATGAATCCGCTATACTGCTCTCGGGAAAAAGAATATCCAAAAACTTCCCTATTACTTCTCCCGCCTTGAGTCCGGTCAGACGCTCGAAGGCATGGTTAAACCTGGTAATCCTAAAATTGGGATTCCAGACAATGATGGGGGCATTGGCGTAGTCGATTAAGTTTTCAAGATAGTTGGTTGTTTCGTATAAGGCTTCTAATGCCTGTTTGCGCTGGGTGGTGTCACGGTTGGTCTCAAGCACGATCAGCCTTCCCAAATCATCCTGAATAAGCTGGAGCCGGGATTCCACAGTAATCGTACCACCGTTCTTGGTGGTATGCACTAGTTCACCTGACCACGTCTTATCCTGGACTAACATTGTCTTAATCTTATCCAACTCTATAGGGAATTTAGTCTTCAACAACTCATGGCCTGAGCTATTTATAGCTTCTTCACTACTATATCCGTAAAGTCGCTGCGCTCCCTGGTTCCAGGAGATAACGACTCCATTTAATTCCCAGGCAAACATGGCTTCGTAAGAGAGGTTTAGCATTTCCGCCTGTCTGCGAAGGACTACCTCGGTCCGCTTGCGCTCAGTGATATCTACCATAATATTATTTACTCCTACAATATCGCCTTGCTGATTGCGCAAGGGCTCAATCGTAAAGTCATAGTACAATATTTCATTCTGATTAACTATCGATACTTCCGAACGGACCTGAGTGCCGGTAATAATTGCTTTTTGTTTCATATCCATCAGCTGCCGGGCTGTTTCGAACGGCAATAATTCGGGGTCGGTCTTACCGATGACCTCATCTACTGCATAACCCAATTGTGGATTATACTGCCATGTATAGACCAGATTGAGGTCCTGGCTGGAAATATTGACCGGTGAATGAATGAGCGCCAGTCGAAACCTTTCCTCGCTAATACGTAAAGCTTCATCCATCTGTTTTTGCTGGGTAATATCACGGGCTACGCATACGCAGCCGACAATCTTACCATCTTTATCCCGCATGGGCGCAAAGCTGTAACTAGCCCACCAGGTCTCGCCCGTCTCCTTTTTCCTTATCTTGTATTGCGCAGTCCCTGATTCTCCCCGGAGCGCCCTGCACACCGGCCCCATGGACACGGGCACCGGCG
The DNA here is from genome assembly GCA_003501335.1 of Bacillota bacterium. Lineage (GTDB taxonomy): Bacteria > Bacillota > UBA4882 > UBA8346 > UBA8346 > UBA8346. The sequence goes on along the minus strand of DNPQ01000240.1, from coordinate 2,887 downwards.
TCCCATCCGGGAACCATTCTTCATGGTAGTCCAGGTATCCGCTAATTGTCCTAATGCACTCCTCCCGCTCCTTAAAACGGTAAAACGAAACAAAGGCATCGTTGAAATCGATCAATTCGCCGTCGGCGCTCACAAAGAAAAGTGCGTCATTCATGCTGGAGAAGACCAGCTCCAGCTTGGCTTTACTCTCCATTAGCGCTACCTCGGCCCGCTTGTGCCCGGTAATGTCCAGGGCGCAGGATGTGCCGCCGATGACAGCGCCAGCGCCGTCATAAATTGGCTCAATAATCATGTCATAGGTATGCTGGCCGTCACTGCGATCAAAGAAAATTTCCTCACGGACACCCTTGCCGTTCTCCAACACCTGACGCTTGAGGGCATCCAACCGCCGCATCCCCTGGGAATTCTCGAGTTCTTCACCGCGCCTATCTATCATTAGGGAAGCATCGAAATCCGGATGGGGATTATGCATCCAGGTGTATCGCAGATCGCGGTCGAACTGGGACAGCACGAAGTTGGAATTCTTGACAGCAACCCTGAAGTGCGCCTCACTCTCCCGTAATAACTTCTCTACCCGTTTGCGTTCGGTGATGTCACTTCCATATATATTGACATAACCCATATCTGCAATAAGAACAATATTTAATGAATAGATACGTTGGTTGCATTCGATATCAACGGTTCTTTCTAAGTGGCTGATAAATGTTTCGGTAACCACTTGATAGAAAGACTCAGGGACTGTGTCACCGATCACACAGTCCCACATTTGCAACAAAGCCCCGCTTGCTTCATTGGTGTAGAGAATGACGCCTTCTCGGCTCAATCGCAAAATCGGGTTAGGATTCTCAGAAAGGAACTTCGTTAGACTTCGATTTTCATTCTCCATCCGCTTATGCTCGGTGATATCGCGGGTTATCTCTAGGACGCGTTCAACTTCATCCTCACCATATACAAGCAGAAACTTAGTCGAAACCGTGACCGTTCGACCATCTTTGGTCTGCTCAACCAACTCACCCTCCCAATGTCGGCTCTGCCGAAGCACGGACTCCATCTCCCTCAGGGGACAGGGGAAACACGTCTGTAATAGATCATGGGAGTTATGACCGAGCGCTTCGGTTTCATTAAAGCCGTAGAGTAGTTCAGCACCGTGATTCCAGCTATCGATCTCGCCGTCTAAGCGCCAAGTATAGATGGCATTGTCGGAGAGCTGTAGTAGCTCGGCATAACAACAGAATTTCTTGGTATGGTGGATCATCGCAAGGCCTCCGTGACTGAGAAACTATTAACGGTAGATTATTCAATTTAGATACTGGTCTAAGAAATAACATAGTCCATTTCCAAATTAATACCAAAAGAGTTATTCGACAGCTTTCAAAAAAATCATCTAAAAAAGCAGTCGTAGATAACGTGTTATAATTTTATTGTTCAAAGAAATCAAAAGATGCTAAACCGTTTTCCGCAAGGGAACGAACCCTTTAGCGCGGTATGGTTACCGGGCTATTTTTATTTCAAAACAAAAAGCATCCCTGAAATAATGGAAGAAGAAAATTGGGGTTTTTTATTTTTTAGCCAACATGCCCAACATGGCCAACATCGTCCATAAAAAATTTAATTTATGAATGACATTGTAGTTACAATTCATAAAAAAGCGCGCAGCGTTTTTAAAGGTATTAAAAATTATTCCGGAAGCAAATATTTCGTTTTCAACCGCCCCGAAATCGACAGACAGTTGCAACTGATCGCCGGCAAGTCATGATCCCATGTTAAATAAGTTGTACATGTGGGGCATGTGGCACATGTTAAATAAGTTATACATGTTGGGCATGTGGGCCATGTTGGCATAAAAATAAAAAACGAACCAGGATTTTCAGGATTCAGCGTCTTTTACGAAAAGGCGCCGGATTGGCCGGATTTTTAGGAACGGGAAATTTCGACCGGCCGTTGCGTTGACATACGCAACCCTTAAGTATGCATACCCGACTCTTGCGTATACATACGCAGCCCTTAAGTATGCGTACCCGACTCTTGCGTATGCATACGCAACCCTTAAGTACCCATACCCGACTCTTGCGTATGCATACGCAGCCCTTAAGTATGCGTACCCGACTCTTGCGTATGCATACGCAACCCTTAAGTATGCATACTTAAGCATTCAGTAAGCCGCTTTTTTAACCGTACCCTTGGGATGATTGAATAAATTAATCTTATGAACTCTTTTTGAGTAAACGATGGAGGTAAAGTGGGATGGTGAAACGCCTAATTGAAAGAGCCCACTTCAGTCACACCAATTTTTTACATACCAGGCCCCGGGAGGAAAGTTCTTCCCGGGGCCTGGTTTATTAAGTCGCTGATTACCTGGGGACTTATCGGACTTAATATGTAAAATCCAACGGTAATTGCTTTTTATCAATCACTCGATTTAAAACCACGTTAAGTTCATCAAATTTATACGGCTTGATTACAACTCCGCTAAAACCATATTTTTCATAGTCGGACATCACCGGATCGCTGGCATAACCACTGGAGATGATGGCCTTTATCTCCGGGTCAATCTGCCGTAGGATAGCCAGGGTTTCAATGCCGCCCAACCCCCCGGGGATAGTTAAATCCATAATCACGGCATCAAACGGATCACCGGTTTCCTTGGCCATTTTATAAAGTCCTATCGCTTCCTGCCCGTCTCTAGCTAGCGATACTTGGTAACCAAAATAAGTCAGCATTTCACCACAGACATTGCGGATGGCATCTTCATCATCCATCAGCAATATTTTGGCTTCCCCACCGGCGGCAATCTCCTTTTGGCTTTCCTTAAAGGTCAATTCTTCCATGGATACCGGAAGATAAATATAAAATGTAGCGCCGATTCCACTTCAAGGTATCCGGTCTG
>DNPQ01000042.1:6974-10766 GCA_003501335.1 Bacillota bacterium | reverse complement strand
TCCGGATTTTGTTTGCAGTACTCTACAGCTTTCTGGACAAAACTGACCGTTTTGTCACCCATCTTGGGCAGCCCCTTGCGTTCATCCGGGGAAAGAGTCGCTAGAGCAGGCAGGAGCTTAGTTTGCAAAGTTTGGATACTCGCGGTGATAGCGGCGAGATCAGTGTCGGTTATACTAAGGGCTGGATTATTGGTTTGGGTCATTTTTTTGATTTCTCCTTTTAAATGATACTTGATTTTTTAAATGGCTTCATGAGCCAGAACGTTTCGGCTGGGGCCGGCAAGGGCAATGTCATCAGGTTATCGTGGAATAAAAAGGGAATTCTTGTTCAATATAAAATCTCATGATTGGCTCCGAGCTCAAGCAACGGGTTGGAAACCCGTTGCTGGGGTAAAGCTTATCGGTTAAAACCGATATCGATATGACATTGAGGTTTAAGATACCGGTTTCTACCGGTATGCTCTTAAGGAGCCATGAGTTTTAACTCGTGGCGTACCAATTCCAAGATACGTAAACATAGCCTGACGACATTGGCCGCAGGGACCTATTTTTTGGCATAGGTGGCGGCCTTATGGCATTCGGAGCGTCCCGCAGAATTTGAAGGGTAAGGGTCTGCTTATCAAAGGTACTGGCATTAGCGGGCGCTTTCGCCTCAAGGCTTCGTCTGCCGGTGCGGCCGGCGTAAGTGGCCGGTCCAGTGAGCATGTTTTTGGCGCCACTGGGACGCTTGGCAAAAGTCCGGATCATGGGATCACCTCCTTTGGCGTTGGGGATTCTTTCTTTCCGGGGCCGGGAAAAGGGGGTCCAAAAGCAAAGGGGCCGTTTCAATTCCTTTTGAAACAGCCCCTTTGATTACAAAACCCGCTACCAAAGGGTAGCGGGTTTTGTGGGTTTTGTTTTGCAATCTTCAGTGATTGATTAGATTTTGATAGTATCATTATACCACCGATTTGGGAATTTTTGGTGCCAAAAAAGTTCCGGGTCGGAAGGCGTAGAACAGGGGAAAAAGTGAAATTTTGTGTCACGCCGGCTTGAGGTGCTTCTCGGAAGTCCTGTCGTCAATCTGAAAGAATAAACCTACCGCTGGAAGTACCGGTGGCAGGTTAACTAACATGGAGTGTTTTTTCAGCAATGCGTACTCGGATGGGTTAAAGGTAACCTTGTAAATTTCAATCAATAGAAAAATTTTTCCACCCCTTATTGACTTAACGCCGACTATAGGTTCAAACGTATTTCTTTTACAGTAATCAAAACATCGGTATAATGGCGTGCGTTAAACCCTTTAAATAATGTTCCTTTGATAGTGACTTTTTGATTTTTCCATTTAGAGATTTGATCCAATTGATCATAAACAATTTGTAACTCTCGCACATTGGTAACAGTTTCTGAGTTTAACTCATCGGCAGGATTCCCTTTCACGTTAATCGGGGAGTCCAGCTTTAAAACATAATAACTGACTTTTTGATCATGGGCTGGATCGGCCCCATAATTTGGGGGGCCATAGGCTTTTGCCAATTCTAATCTGCCGGACAAAAGTACTTCCTTTGGTTCATATTCATACCATACCGCGTGAGTACTTTGGTTATTCATGCTGAATGTCGTAAAAGAATTTAGGCAGATAATGATAAGCACAATGATTATACTCGGATATTTTTGTTTCATAGGCAATCCTCACTTCCTATCTCGTATTTCGATTTTCCCAACTTTATATCCTTCATAGATTGAAATCGCATTTGCCACTGAATGAAGCTGCTCTTTTGTTAACGAATTCATTGGCGTATTTAGAGATAAACTTGTAGTTTTAGAAATGAAATTTGCATAGGCTTTACTATTGTTTTCAACAGGTGGAGCCCATCTTTCAATTGCTTGATATACAGTTAAATTTTGATAGGAAGGAGTGCTTAAATTATTTATGATTGCATTAAATCCAGTTGCATAATCGGGAAATACAGCAAATCTTCCTGCCTGTCCTATGCTACCATTTTTATTTGCAAAGCTACCCGCCTCAATATTCCCAGGATTGTTATTTCTCCACGACCAAGATCCTCCAGTTCGTATTTCAATTGTTATGTCGTTAGAATAGGTAACTTGATAGGGTGTGCCTTCGGCATGGGTATAATTACTTTTGGATTCCATCTGTTTCTTTCTATAAGCATTGATATCATTCTTTGCGGGCTTTTTTTCCTTAATTTTGGGTCTTGTCCCCTCGATCTGCTCTCCAGCGGCTTGATTACCCTTCATCATCCTTATTTTTTGCGCATTAAGGCCGTCCTTCGTTACAAGTTCCAAAGCCTCTCTGGTCCTCGCATCCAATTCACCGGTAGGCTTTAATCTCATGGCCGCTTGAAATTTCTCAATGGCTCCTTTGGTATCGGTTCCAATAATTCCATCGATTCCATGCGGCCCGATATCGAACCCGGCCCCGGTTAAAGAAGCTTGAACCAAAGCCGCCTGGGGATCTTTTTTCCAACCGGGCGATTGCCGGGCTAAATCATCCCGCATCATCAAAAAGATATCCTCCGGACTTATGCCGCCGCCCAATCCCGGCCGGGAGCCTTTCCAAAAAGGATTCCATCCGTTTTCATTTTTTTGAAATTCCGACTCCCGCGAATTTTCTTTGGGGGTCAATCCTGCAAAACCACTCATGCTTATCTACTCCTTTATTATATATTTATTTTTAATTTTGGCAATTCATATTGAATCAGATTTCGTTCCGGGGTTTGCAAAAGTCTTGGTCATGGTTTCACCTCCTTTGGAGTTTTTTTTTAGGCGCCGGGAAAAGGGCGGCCAAAAGCAAACCCGCTGCCAATGGGTAGCGGGTTTGCTTTTGCAATCTTCATCGATTTGATTTTGATACTATTACTATAACACCTTTTTGGGAACTTTTGGTGCCAAAAAAGTTTCGGGGGAGAAGGCGCTGGGCTGGGGAAAGAAGGGAATTTTGTGTCAGGCCGGTTTGACATGCTGTTAAGAGATATTATTGACGCGCCTTAATAGTTTTTATCCAGGAAACGATAGTATCCAGGACTAATTTGGGGTTTCCGGTATTGCAGTGACTGGCGGCATTTTCTTTTGCGGTAAACATTCGGTATGTCAATGATTTTACATGGGTAAGACTGTCAATCGCTGATTTATAGTTTTCTTTCCGTATTAAGTGGTCTTTTTCAGCACCCAGCAATAAGAAATCCTGGGTGATTTGATCGGCGACATCCGCATAGGCATAGCGATTGGCCGCTACCATATAGTCATAGGGGTTATCCACGCCCATATTATAAAAGCCATGATGCATAGCCCAGTCGATTAAGGGCTCCCGTGCCATCTGTTTAGCCATGATATCGTTGATAGTATTTTTGTCTTTTTTCCGTAGCAATTCTTTTAAAGCATCCTGTTCCGCTTGGGGAACGGCATCAAGGAGCAGTGTAAGCATGTTTGTACAGACGCTCCAGGCCACAATCCTTTTGATCCGGGTTTCAAACGCTGCCGCTCGTGGCGCCAGAATAGCCCCCATCGATATGCCGATGATGGTTACCTCAGGTAAGTCGTAATAATCCAGCAATGTTTTAACCGGTTTTTCCCATTCAATTGAAAAAGTGAGGCCTTGCTTTCGCAGGACATTCCCCTGGCCCGGTCCCTCAAATAAAAATACTTCGAAGCCGTTTTCCCTAAGATATAATAAAGAAGGAAGGAACTCTTCCATATAGGAATCAAATCCGCCGTGGAGCAGAATGGTATCTACAGATTCCCCTTCGGGCCTGGTATGGATTACCGGTAAAAACCCTTGCTCATAAGGAA
>DNPQ01000042.1:6383-6623 GCA_003501335.1 Bacillota bacterium | reverse complement strand
ATTTTATCCGGGTTACCGTCATACATAAAGAATTCGGTCATTCGATAATAGGCAATCGCATCTTTGATCCGGTTTTCCTGGAAAGCTCTTTCGGCCAGAGCCCCCATTTCCTTTTCCCAAACCTTAATGCTGGTTAACTTTCCGGCCAGTTCTTTTATTTCATCCAGGTTCCCATTGCTCACGTTATACGTGCGGTTTAATTGGTAATTGAAATTAGGGTTGGGATGCAGTTGAAATTCA
>DNPQ01000042.1:0-6092 GCA_003501335.1 Bacillota bacterium | reverse complement strand
CATATCATTAACCCCCTCGCCGGATATTAATTAGTATTTTTCCTTGGTTTGATGCCCGTTCATAACATCCGGCCCAATGGATTTTCTTTTATGAAACGATGATACGTTTTTGCCAGAGGACAAGAAGCGGGAATCCCAATTCGAGCGGTACAAAAGCCAAATAAAGATAGGAAGGCAAGCCGCAGGTGAATATGGAGATCAAGCGGCCAACGCCGCCAAGGAAAAAAAATAACGCCATAACCCGAAGCGTCGTCTGGTCCCGGTCGATCCGGGGAATCATCCAAAACAAGATGATACCGATGCCCAGCCATAGGCCACTGTAAAACCGCAGATTGCTGTCTAATATCCGAAGCCCCTGCGAATATTCTTGTCCGGCGGGGAATCCATAGTACAAATTCACCGCCCCATAAGCAAATCCCAAGTAGGCCGTATATAGGGTAAAAATGCCGATCAGGCCGAGGACCGCCTGCATGATACGTTTAGACACCACGACCCTCTGGTGAGTTCTTTTAATCTTATTTTCTTTCTTCAAGTCAATTTCCGTTCCTTTCCCCCGAAAACAAGCGATGGTTCAGGATATTTTGGCCTTAGCCATTGTACTTTTTTCAGGCATTGGATACCCTAGGCATTGGATACTCTTGCCTAACAAACCGGATCAAGCACAAGAAGCTTGCTTACCTTTAGGCATTCCCGTAGAAGATACTTTTTAAATTCCTCTTCCCCGGAAATCAGTCCTCTGCCCGCAATGAAAATAGATATTTCTCCATACATATAGCTGTGAACGGTATGAAAAACATACATGGTTTGCTGGTTGGCAAGCTTCACGCCATAGAGTTCTTCAAACAATTGGGCAAGTATGATCACATACTCGCCAACCACATCGGCGGTAAGTTTGATATTACTATCCGTTCTTTCGCCCCGTAGTTTTTCCATCCAGAAAAGCCGGAACCAACCTTTGTTTTGAAGGTAAAAGTCAATCAATCGTTCATAGAATAGCTGGAGCTTCGCTTGAGGATCTTTGATCTCATTCATACCGGAAAGTATAAATTCGGTCGACTTGACCAGAATGGTATCCAGCGCTTCCCAAAGAATGGCATCGAAATCCGCAAAGTAGTTATAAAGGTTGGTGTGGGCGCATCCCAGTACTCTGGCAATTTCTCTTAAATTGACGCTGCGAATATTTTCTTGATCCCGAATCAACGCAAGGGTAACGTTGACAATATTTTCTTTGGTTATCCCTTTCGATAGGCCTTTGGTCATTGAAGTTGTTCCTAAAAATGAAATTACCAGTGGTAATTACCAATGGTAATTTCATTTTACCACGGTTATTAAAAATAGCAAGACCGAAAAATTATTTTAGTGGAAAACCGATGACAGTTTGATATTTCTTGTCCTGAGCGGTTGATATATCCATATCTTGTATATGATAAAAACCATTAACCTCTATTTAAAAAGAAGATGGAGACTCCAAATGCCGAATGTGAAAAATATCACCGCTTGGTTTTGATTTTGGGATTAGCCGGTTTCATTTCTGCCGCCGACAATTGGTTTGTAGCGTCAATTTTTTCCGGCCATTGCATCCGGGTTAAAATTTTCCGTTGCCAGAGCAAGCATTATTATCACTGATTGATTCCTTTTGAAAAAAGTATTTCTATTTCTCATCAAGTGTAGTAGGCTATTGTTTAAAAGACAATGGTCATAATTTTAAAGTGGGCTGGTACAAAAAAGGCTGGCAGGGTTTATGACGAAGTATGAAACCATCGTGAGTGACGACTATCTGGCTGATTTAATTATAAGCGGTGGAGGGATTTGAATACGTCGGTGCTGTCTCAAGGCGCTTTAGAAATCTATATCAAGAGCAATCTGGATGATGTCCATATGAAAGCGCTGAAAAAAATCTATCAGCATAGAATGGGCTACCTGAAGCAAATTACAGGTACGATAGCTACTGTGGGGCCCAATGGTACATTCCGCAGTCCGGGTTGATGGCAAGCTTGGAAATCACTTCCCCTCTTCGCATAGAGGACTTTATTAAAAAACTAAAAAGATTGAATATAGTTTGATATTTTTTAGTGGGGGTTCCTTATGTATTTTCTTCGGCAACACTTCAGAAAATGGTTATTTTCTAAAAAAATTAGCTTTAAAAAGATAATTTCGGTGGCCTTCATCTTTCTTTTACTCATTTTGCTGAGTTTAGGAACCGTTATCAAAAAGAGAGTTCCAACGGAAGTGAATGATTTATTCAGAATGAATAAAGGGCTGCAAGAACAAGGTTACTATATGGGGGATTTTGAGTTTAAAATGCTGGGCATAGCTTATTATTTGGACAAAGGGCACTATTTTTCCGGGATGTCGCGGCTTGATCAATTGCACAAGCAATTGAAAAGCCGAAAAGGGCTCATCAAAGTTCCGGAGTTTCGCAGTAAAGAAGCGGAACTGGAATTTTACCGGGATCTTCAAAACCCCAGAACCGGAGCATTTATGGATGACTCTTATCCACACTGTACTTATAATGAAGTCACCGAAAATGCGCTGTTGCATCTGGAAGCCTTAGCAAAAGAAACGGGCCAGCCCCTTCGTTTGAAGTATCCATTAAAATACCTGGATGAAATCAATACCCCCAAAAAATTGACTGCGTTTTTGAATGATGTATTCCATGTCGGCCGGTTTGCTGCAAAGTTCCCCCAAACCTCGTTTTTGTTTGCGAGAAGCCTGGCGGGTTTTTGCAATGAAGGGGAAGAAGTTATCGAAAGAAACCATTTATATAAATTTTCACCAGAGTGGAGACGGGCGCTCATCCGGTGGTTTTATGAAAATCAGGATCCCCGGACCGGCTTTTGGGGCCCAAGGACGAATAAAAACGGGAAACTGCTGAAAACCGATTTAAACAATACCGCCTCAATCATCAAGGTATTTGTTACTCAGGACGGAAATGATATTCATCGGGAATTTCCGCTGCGATATAAAGACAGGATGTTTGAAACAACGCTCGAAGTTTTGTCCGGTCCCATGCCTAAAGATGCTCAAGTGGACGAAGTGCATGAGTGGAATCTGAAAATGGGAAAAGGAATATCCATGCTTACAAGATATTTATGGAAAGGAGCATCCGTAGAAAATAAAGCGAAAGCAAAGAAATTAATGGAAAACTATGTTCGAATTATTTTTGAAAAAAATTATATTTCCAATGAAGGGGCTTTTAGTTATTATCCCGTCTCGAAGCATGCAACCCTTGACGGCACGGGCAATACAACCGGTGGCCTTACGGATATGGGCTTTTTTTCGGGAGAAAAGCAAAAACGGTTATGGGGGGAGAATGTTATTGACCTTGGAACGTATGAGATTTCCGGCTTTTCAAAAGCTGATTTGGATTTGACAGCAAATTCCCAAGGCGTTGCGCGCGCGAATTCCCTTCGTTTGTATCCAAGTAATCCGGAAGGCAATAAACTGACTTCGGGTGTTCTGGCGATTACTTATCCTCATAAAACTCCGGTTTTGGATGTGATGGATTTGACGCCAAAAATGGAACACTGGACTCAAACGACTTCCCAAACGATGGGAAATTGGGTTTCAAAAGAAGCGGTTTTACAGGAATTGGGAACTTTAAATATAAAACAAGTGCCGGTATACGAAAAAGAAGCCTTCATCCGAAGCGCAAATCATATTTTACGCAAGAATCAAAAAATAGTTGTAATGGCTTTTGATCTTTTACAGGTGCCGAGGTATAAAATTACTTTTCATTTGAAATGCAACTTGCCATAGAACCGCCGCGGTTCACGCGCTCCGGGAACAGCGAATACTGCTTTTGATATTGATATTGGAATATACTATAATGAAGCATTGTTTGATATCAAGACATTGAAGATGAAGGTTGCTGCAATAGATGATGAACACAGAAAAGGTGCCATAACCGATCTGGGCGGTCGGAGGCCGTGGTTAAACGGCGGGGCTGGCTGAAAATTGACGATATTGCTGTCGACATTCTTTTCAGGAATACCGGAAAGATAACGGTAAAATTTCAATCGACTACCAGTGGGGGCATCCTCAGGGAGTTGGTTCTGTTTCATTCGGGAAATTGTGATCGGGATTTAAATCAGCTAAGAGAGCAAATCTTCGCCGCCCGTAAGAAGCTGCAAACAGCCTGGGCAGTGAACAACAATAAGACTGACTCCAGTGTCCTTGCCGCCGGGGATGAATTTGACAGGCTAGAATATGAGTACATGCGGTTAAGCAAAAAATGATATTTCGTCCAGAGGCAGCTTTTATACTCAAAAGGGAATTTTCTAGTCTAGAGATTGCATTTTATATCACAAGGCGAGTTTTTTCTATCTAAAAGATACCTTTTAGTATCGGGAAAGGCAACGAGTCTCCAACTTTATTATAATTTGCCTTAAAATAAAAACCAAAGATCCTGCTAGAAGAGGCTGGCCGGTTTCCAACATTATTTGAGCGTATCACTACGATCTTATATAATAATGTTGGAAACTCTCAAATAAAGATGGAAACTGAGCCACGAGGAACTTGTGGTTCAGTTTTTTTTATAAGAACAATAAATTATGCTTAAAGTTTTGAATGTTTAAGCGAAAATAAAAGCCTAAAGCTATTACATATCTCGCTACTATCAGTTAATGGATTTAATGATAATGCTTGACAAAAAAATATTGATGATGTATCATCAATGATACATCATCAATGACTCATCATTTAATAAGGATATGTTTTAAATATAGAAAGGAACTTTAAATGAAATCTGAAGAAGAGCTGCGTTATCTTGTTTTAGCTGCACAACGAGAGGGAAGCCGAATGCTTTCTGAGCTTTTGAAGCCATTAGGGATTACAACATCACAAAGTGAGGTGTTGCGCGTATTGTATGACTATGAATCATTGTCCCTTATAGAACTTGGGGAATTGCTTGTTTGCGAAACAGGCAGTCCAAGTCGATTAGTTACTAAACTTGTTGATGCCGGACTGGTAGAACAGAAACGGTCAAAAGAGGATTCGCGAAAGGTTAAGTTAACTTTGACTTTAAATGGTCGCAACTTAGTTCCAAGGATAATTGCTGCTGAGGAAAAACTTCATGCTTCAATCAATACTTCGCTGAATGGAGCTCCTGTACAGCAATTTATCGATTTACTATGGAAACAAGTTGAAGGGAAACCTGCCGGTAAAGCTTTAGTCCGCCGTAAAACCAAAAAAACAGAAAGAGGGAATCACAATGTTTAACCACGTTTATACCAAAATCAGTCAAATTGCAAATAAAAGATCCATAATAATCTTGCTTTCACTTTGCTTATTACTTATGACTTCTATAAATACCATTAATATGCCGGTTAGTGTGCCTAGAATTAATGAAATCTCGCATGGGGCAGGTGTTCTGGATGTCAAACTATATTATACTTCAGGGGAAGCGTATCAATTACTTGAAAGATTACAACCAGGTGGGCGTTTGGTATACCTGAAATTATTAACATTGTTCGATTTTATAATCCCATTTTTATATTCGTTATGTCTGGCTATAATCATTAACGTTATTTTTGGTAAGGCTTTTCCAAGTATAATTTGGATTCAAAAATTATGTCTTACGCCTTTTTTAGCCGGGATATTTGATTATTTGGAAAACGTAAGCATCATCAGAATGCTGATAAAATATCCGAAATTTGATGCAATATCTTTTTTTGCCGGATACTTTACGCTTGCCAAAATGCTGTTTGGATGGGTTACTCTGCTTTTAATTTTATTTGGACTAATATATGTTTTACGAAAAAGAGGCAATGACATAAGAATGTGCTAATTATTTTATGCTCATACAGATCCAAAAGTTTTGCTATGCTATTTAGACAAAAATGGCAGGATTACATATATTGTAGAGCATTTAGTAGCCATCTTTTATAATAAATTTTTACAGTTGATTATTTAATGGAAACCAAATTGAAACCCCAAAATAGGATGGTGAAAATGGATACATTTGAAGAGTCTTGCTACAGTTATCAATCTGTTTTCCCGGCAAAGGTAAACCCCATCTAACTTGATGTTTTTGGCTAAAAGCAGAAATTTATTGACAGACTCACTCAAAGATACCTTTTAGTATCTTCAAG
>DNPQ01000568.1 GCA_003501335.1 Bacillota bacterium | reverse complement strand
TCAACGAATTAATTCTCGATTTACAGAAAAAATTAAAAGTTACCTCAATCGTTGTAACCCACGATATGACAAGCGCTTTAAAAGTAGCTGATCGGATCGGTTTATTATATCAAGGACGGCTTGCTGAAATCAGAAAACGTTCCCAAATAGCAGAAGCTGAGCATCCTCTGTTCAGACAATTTTTTAAGCACTATCGATTATAATTTAGACGCTGCTCTGGCTCCATGGAATGTCCAAAATAAAAAAGGCGCGGGAGGCAACGGAATGAATATAGCGAGTCCGGAAACGAAAGTCGGCCTTTTTTCAATCATGGCATTAATCACTGTATGCTTCCTTTTCCTGTGGTTAAGCGGATCACAATTTTTTGAAAGAGGTACAAATATTGAAGCCGTTTTCGAACGGGTTGAGGGGTTAAGGCCCGGAGCTACCATTCAACTTGCCGGTGTGGATGTTGGTAGAGTATCCCGAATTTATTTCGAAAACCGTCATGTTATCGTAGTGATGCGGATTAACCACAGTGTACAAATCCCGCAGTGGGTCAAAGTATTAATTGCCAGTTCGGGGGTGGTTGGTGATAAATATCTTGATATTGTCCCCTGTAAACCCAGAGAAGCAGCCCCGCGAAGCAAACGGTTAGTTGGTGAAAGTCCGGTCACTATGGAACAATTTTATGCGACAGCTTATGATGTTTTAGAGTCTTTGCAAACAGTCGCCTACTCCCTGAAAAGCTTCATCGCCGATCCGGAAATAAACAATTCCTTAAGAAGTACCGTTACCCGTATGGATAAAATCAGTGCCGATCTCAGCGAAATCACGGACCAATTTCATAATATCAACGGGACCGAGCTTTTCGATCGAGTCAATCATATTGCAGGTATGCTTCAAACCATAACTGAGACGAATGGACCAAAAGTTAATGAATTGGTCGGCAACATCACTGAAGTGTCTTCCCAATTGGCGGAAGTCACCATAACTGCGAACCGTTTATTAAAAAGCATGGATGAAAACGGGCAAACGGCTCTTAATTTAAAGCAAACCATCACCAATGCTTCAAGAATCACTGCCGATTTGGATAAATTTACCACTTCGCTTGCTAATAAACAACCAAATATTGAACAATTACTTCAAGATGCTCATGATACCATGCAGGCTATTAAAAAAGCGGCTGATAGTATTAATAACGTTTTAGAACAATTGACAACTGGTGAAAACCCACTGTCCCAGGTTCAAAAAACTATGAATGATACAAGTCAGGCCGTAGAAAAAGTTAATAATTACTTGTCAGCTTTTGAACAAATTTCCTTCAAAAATAGTATTGGAATGAATTATCAAAAAGATAACGACCTGATGATGGATTATCAAATGAACCTCCATCTGAATCCCAAAAATTCCCTCTATCTGGAATGGAACGATATTGGCCAGGAAAATAAGGCCACATTTCAATGGGCCTTAACCTCACCAAGATATACCAGCCGGGTCGGTATTTACAAAAATAAATTTGGTTTAGGCCTCGACTTTCCTCTTAGATCTAACTTATTATTGGGTTTCAATGTATGGGATAATTATTCTCCCAACATCGGTATCCAATCTGCATGGGAAATCACCCCTCATTGGTCGGTATCCGTTGGAGAAGAATCCAACTTGGAGAATGATAAAAATGACTGGAATCTGGAATTATGGCGAAAATTTTGATCTCTCTTCGTCCCAGCGTTGAACTTTAAACGAACCGGTAATGATTTCAGGACCCGCTTTCCCAAGGTCCCTAAAACCTATCATAGCCACTCCTGCCAGATTGAAGACCGGAATCTGGTTTAGAAATTCCCGCCAGCCCTCATCATCACGGTAAATAAGGCAATAATGGTGATGATGTTTCACATAATCAATGCTGCATAATTTCGAATCCGGAAAGTATTGAACATTTGAAGTATACTGTCCCCTATACAATTTGGCGGCTTTGTAAGACAACTTTTCAAAATGATTTTGATCTAGATTCCAATTCCAACCGGTGATTTGGCAAATTAATATTATCCTTTCTGCCAGGCCTATTTTTACGAATTTGACAGTATCTTTCAACATTGTAGCAACCGATTCCCGAAACAAATCAGGACTTTCAGTATTATATCGCGGCTCTACTAAAATATATTTAGTATAGGAACCTATAATGGGAAGATTAAGCCAATATAAACGATTTTCAAATTTTCCTTTCACTGGTAAAAAGGGTACTATCTGAAACTCCAATTCAGATAATTTAAGTTTCCGGCAAAGCGTTACTAAAAATTTTTTCAAACAGGGAAACTTTTCTATGGGTGCTTCCCTTAAATCAAAACCGAATTTAAGATGTTGTACCTTTTTTAATTGAAACGCAAGTTCCGTCCACAGATGAGGTGATGATAAAAGTGTTTCCCAAACCTCTCTTAAAGCTCCAATGCCATGATAAAATAAAGGCTCTGAAAAAGTTCTTTCATTCTGCAGCTGAGTTACAAGGACAGACTTCCCATCGATAGTTATTTGGTAATCCGTCCGGATGGTACCGGAAGTCTGAAATGATATTTCCTGGCTACAAGGCAAATCCCCACTCAAAAAAATTTTTTCATGTAAAAGCATTTTAAGCCCGGGATATGTTTTCTTATGGGGATCTCCTTGACCTGGGATCCTTTTCCAGGCGGATTCCCGTACTCCAAATCGGCTAGAAAGTAATTCCAAACCTTCATTCTTTTTAACCCAATAGATAATGCGGCCTTTTTTTAAACCTTTTTTGCCCAAAATATCAAATACCTCGGGTCCCGCAATCCCATCAGTCCTAAGATGGAATGTCCTTTGCAGCAAACATACGGCTTCTCCAGTTAATATTCCATACCACCCATCACATTCCCCAAAATAAAATCCACTTTGTTGCAAAATTTTTTGCATTTCAATAACATCTTGGCCATAATTGCCGAAGCGTAAAATCCGGCTTCCCAATGGTAGTTCTTCAACCTTAACAATGGATAATGCCATTCCTACAATACCCCCGGATAATACTCTATGTTGGCATTATCAAGATAGTGCCAATTGCGATCATCATTTCTCCCCAAAAAGCAATTGACTTTCAGTTTTATCAAGTTTAAAATATATTTTAATTATCTTCTCACTAATATGTCTTACATAAAACAAAAGGAAGTGAACCTAAATGCCTAAAGTCATCATTTATGATACCACATTACGGGATGGGGCACAGGGGGAAGGAGTTTTCTTTTCCGCCGATGATAAACTTCGTATTTTGAAGAAATTAGATCTCTTAGGCATTGATTACATTGAGGGCGGATGGCCTGGATCCAACTCCAAAGATTTAGAATTTTACAAGCAAGGAATCAACCTAAAATTAAAGCATGCCAAATTAGCCTCTTTCGGTAGTACCAGGCACGCCAGTAATTCTCCCAAGGACGATAAAACCTTAAACGATCTTTTGGCGACAGGAACTTCGGTTGTAACAATTTTCGGCAAAAGTTGGGATCTCCATGCTCTTGACGTTTTGAAAGTAAGCTTGGCTGAAAATCTGGAAATCATTGAGGATTCAGTCGCTTATTTGAAACACCATGGCCGGGAAGTTATTTATGATGCGGAACACTTTTTTGATGGATATATAGCCAATCCAGAGTATGCGCTGGAAACCCTTAAAGCAGCCTTTCGGGGTGGCGCATCAACCCTTGTCTTATGCGATACCAATGGTGGTACTCTGCCAATCCAAATTTTAGATATTTTTAATTCTGTGCAGCAGAAAATAAAAATACCATTGGGTGTCCATTTTCACAACGACGCCGGAGTTGCCGTTGCTTCATCCATTTTAGCCATCCAGGCCGGAGCTTCTCATGTCCAAGGAACCTTTAACGGCTATGGGGAACGTTGTGGTAATGCCAATCTTTCCAGTATCATCCCTACCATAGCGTTAAAATTGGGTTATGATACAAACACCCAGTCGAACAT
>DNPQ01000571.1 GCA_003501335.1 Bacillota bacterium | reverse complement strand
TGAAAGAACAAACGATGCAGGCGATTTCCAGCATCAGTGCTATATCGGAAGAGACTGCCGCATCGGCTGAAGAAGTTGCGGCTTCAAGCTTGGAGCAAACTGCTGGAGCTGAACAAGTGAAGATATTAGCCGGGGGATTGCGGCATATGGCTGAACAATTGGTTAAGGATATTGCGAAATTTAAAATTAACAATTGATCGGTAATCGAGTGGATTTATCGATATGCAAAATGCCGGGCAAACAAGATCCAGCCGCATTATTTTCTAAGATAGAGGGAAATGCAATGATTTTAAATATACAACCGACAGAAGTTCAATGGAAGAAGCGCCGGATTTATTTTTCAATCCAAAATAAAATTATTTTCTTTTTTCTCTTGGTTTCCTTAGTGCCGATTTGTATTATTGGCTCTTTTTCATATTTTTGTGCGAAGGCTGATGTTACCCGAAAAACAGCCCAATATTCCATCGACATGCTTACCCAAACTGTGGCCAATATTCAGTTAAAATTGGCGGAATTTGAGAATATCTCGGTTCGTTTGTTTATTAATAACGATTTTAATGAGGCCCTGGCAAATTATATTAAATCAAGGGATGGTTCCAGCGCTTTTCGGAAGAAAAATATCGAAGATTATTTTAATGAATATATGATCAGCAATCAAGACATATTTGCTTTCATGTTTATTTGTGATACTGATAATAGCAAGTCAATCATTATTACCAAGGATTATTACGATGATTTCAGTTCTTTAACCAAGCATTTTACGGAAACCAGTTCTTATCAAAATATCATGGTAGCGGGTGGCGGCATTGTCTGGTCCAATACTATCAAGCTAAACCGGAACCATTTTTTAATATTAGGTAGGCATATTAAGGATGCTGCGACTGGAGACCCTTTAGGCATATTGGCGATTGTAGTCGATGAGGATAAAATCGACCAGTTAGCCAATCTGACTCTTTATAATAAATTGAACATATCTCTTGGCAATATGGAGCAGTATTCTTTTATCATCAATAATGACGGTGAAATTATTTCTTCACCATTTAAAATGGATATTGGCAAAAATATTGCGATTTTGATGCAAAATATTGAACCCCTAAAACCGATTTTGAAGTATACTGGAGATAGGGATTATGGCAATGAAATCAATCAAGGTAGTTATATTACCAAAGTCAACAATCAGTCAATGCTGGTCACTTATAAATCCATCGGCAGTAAAATCGGGATCGGCGGTAAAAGTGGTTGGCACCTAATCAGTGTAGCCCCCACTTCGTTTTTATATGAAGAATTAAGAATGGTAGGGTTCACAACCCTTTTACTTGGAATTGTGTTTGGAATTGTGGCAGTGGTTATATCGTTTTATGTAGCTTCACTGGTAGGCGCTGATAAGCGAAATTAATCTTATGAAGTTGGTATTTTAGAGATACAAGCTAGGTAGAGGTGATTGTTGGATGGTCCGGCGGACTTTGAATCTTATAATCCTCTGCTTTTTTTTCTGTGCTGTTTATTTGATAAACCTTCCAAACTTGCAAGCGATTTCGGGTGGCGTAAAGGTCAGCCCACTTTCCCGTAAACGGCCGCTCGTTATTGCCATAGTACCCAAATCATTGGATAATCCGGTTTTTGTCGATGCCAAAGAAACGGCTGAACTTGCTGCCAGAAAACAAAATGTCCAGTTAGAATGGGTGGCGCCTTTTAAGGTAGACCCAGATGCCCAAGTTAAAGTGGTTGAAGGACTTATCTGGCGGAAAGTTGACGGCATTGCTATTAGTTGCAGTGATCCGGAAAAAATGCGGAAAGTGATTGCGAGGGCGGTGGCTGCTAATATTAAGGTAGCAACAATTGATGCGGATTGCCCAGATAGTAAAAGAATTTTTTATTGTGGAACCGATAACTACAAAGCCGGCTATGCTTGCGGGGAGGCTATGGTAAGGATTGTTGCTCAAAAAGGGCTTGAAAATCAAGTGCTGCCAACGGCAATTCTTACTGGAGGGATTACGGCTCATAATCTGAATGAAAGAATTAGAGGCTTTAAAGAAGCGGCTGCCGGAAAAATTAAACTTAAATATACCGCGACATTAGCTTGCGATGATGATACTGCGACAGGGGCTAAGGTGGTTGAGTCCTATATTAAAGGACATCCTGAAACCAGGGCGTTTTATTTTTCAGGGGGATGGGCATTTTTTGGGCCAACGGAATCGATGCCATTATATAAGAAATGGTGCGATAATGGAGGCCTGGCAGTTTCTATGGATACATTTTATCCAGTTATTCAGGCTGCTCAAGAAGGCTTTGCCCAGGTATTGGTGGGTCAAGATTTTCGGAAAATGGGCGAGTATACGGTGAATTATTTAGTTTGCGCCATTAAAGGGTTACCGGTTCCAAACCAGTATATTGATACGGGTTTGGAAATTGCCGATCATAGCAATTTCGGGCAGCTTTTAAAACAGAAAAAGCCTTGGGAGATGAAATGATTCATTTCAATCTGCTTCCATTACACTCCAAAATTAAAGCATCCAGGCTTGGATCTATCCGTTCCAAGTTCATCCTGTCGTTTATAGTTCTAAGCATTATCCCCATGATTATCCTGGCTTTCTTTTCCTATCACACTTATCTCGATATTTTACAAGGCAATGTCCAATCTTATTCTTATGAAGTCATTGATCGGGTCGAACGAAATCTGGAAATTTACATCAGTGATTTGGATCGAGCTTTAGAGTTGCGAAATGATTATTATAACCTTCAATTTATTAAATTGAGTTTGGCCGGAGACATTGAAGGCAATCGCAAATTTACCTTTCGGCTTTGGGAGAATCTCAATAATATTAAGGCATTAAAAACGGATTTACGGGATGTTTCCATAACCACTTTGAATGGAGTGACCGTCAGTTGTTACGGAGTATTTCATACTGATGTTTCTCAGAACGAACTGTTTCAAACTTTAGCCAATCGCACCATGAAAGAAGACCAAATGGTGATTTGGGGTCCCCATTCCGATTGGCTAGGGGGCAAAGTCTTTTCGGTCGGACGCGCTATCCGGGGGGATTATGATAATTTTTTGGGTATTATGAGTATTGATGTTGATGTAGAGTTATTGAACCAAATTTGCCGCAATATTACGCTTGGCAAAACCGGTTATGTAATGCTCGTGGATGATGATGGCCAAATTATTTATCATCCAAAATCGGAACTCATCGGTAAAACCTTAGGCTTTTTGTTGGGAGACCCGACAGCCAACCGTTGGAAATCCGGTTTCTTTACAACCAAGCTTGGACCGGAAGATCAGGTCATTACAGTTAAAACTTTTACTGCGGCTAACTGGAAGATTATTGGTGTCTCCAATAAGGCTGAACTAACCTCGGAAATGCAAAGGATAACGGGGTTATCTTTGGGTCTGATTGTTGTTACGATTATTATGTTGACATTGGCCGCCATATTTTTGGCAGGGTTGCTCACCAAACCCATTACAGAGCTCCAACATTCAATGCAAAAAGCCTCGGAGGATCTTAATACGAATGTCCATGTATATACCCATGATGAGATCGGACAATTGGGAGAATCCTTTAACCAAATGCTGGCCAGAATCCGTCAACTAATGGAACAGAATGTTCAAGAACAAAAAAAATTGCGCCAGACAGAAATGATAGCCCTACAAGAACAAATCAAGCCGCACTTTATTTATAATACGTTGGATTTAATTATTGGGCTGCTGGAAACCCAAAGAAATGAGGAAGTTGTGACCATGGTCGAAGCACTGGGGGTGTTTTTCCGGACCAGCCTTAGTCATGGCCATGAATATATTTCGATTCGGGAAGAGACGGAACATGTCCGCAATTATCTATATATTCAACGTTTCCGGCACGGCGACAAATATGATTATCAGATTGATGTTCAGGAAGATATTTTGACTTATAAGACACTGAAATTAATTTTGCAACCGTTAGTAGAAAATGCCATATATCATGGAGTCCGAGAGCTTGAGCAGCCAGGGGGTTTAATTACAATTCGTGGCTACAATGCGGGTGATCAAGTCTACTTCGAAGTGATCGACAATGGAAAAGGAATACCTGAGGAATTACTTGGAGAAATCCGGCAATGCCTGGAAGGAAATTCGACTCCGCAAGCGGAATCCAAATTCTTTGGTCTACGGAATGTCAATGAACGGATAGTCCTCGCATTCGGAAAAGAATTCGGTTTGGTTATCGAGAGCCAATTGGGGGTTGGAACTAGAATGCTGGTTCACTTACCATTAATACAAAAGCAGGATTAGCTGAAAAAAGCGCCAAAACTTGAAATGATGGGTGAACGTTTTAAAACAGGGGGTTTTGGCAGGGATGACAACTTTGCTGATAGTGGAAGATGAGGAAGCCATTAAGCAAAAATTAATGGGTAACGTCTCCTGGAATGAATATGGGCTGAAGCCGGTTTTAGGCGCTTCCAACGGGATTGAGGCATTGGCGATTTTGGAGCAGAGCCCGGTTGACATTATGGTGACGGATATTCAAATGCCTAAAATGAATGGGATCGAATTGATTAAAGAGGTCAAAAGACGGAATTACTCCATGAAAATTATCGTGATATCGGGATTTGCTGAGTTTGAATATGCTCAGGAATCCATTAAGCTTAATGTAGCTGATTATCTTTTGAAACCTTTTGCCAGTCGTCGGTTATTGGAAGTTGTTCTTCGGCTAAAAGAACAGTTTGAACAAGAGCAAGCGGAAAGATCAGAACTGCAGGAACTACGGGAAAATCTCCATAAAAATATGGAAGCTTTGCGTGAAAAATTTTTTATGAGTTTATTGAATCATAATTTGGCAAGTACGGATATGGAAGGGGAATTAAAGTTTCTTGGATTGGAGCGTTTGGCCGATGTACCTTATCAAGTCGCTCTGATGGAGATTCCAGAGGGACTATTGCGCGATGTAAACGAGGAGGGGAAATATCTATTAAATCTGCAATTTATAAATCAAGTCAAAAGATTATTAGATGGAGGGGATTATCAGTATTTTACTATAAGCCAGCTCCGCAATCAAATGACGGTTATTATTTTTTCGCCGGATCAAGAGCTCCCGGTCCGATTAGAGGAATATTTAACGCAATTGCAATTAGCGTTGAAACAGTCGGTCATTATTGGTGTCGGCGGTAGATATAGCGGTTTTCAGGATCTTTCAGTCTCTTTCCGGGAAGCGAAGTTGGCTTCTCAATATCGCTATATTCATGGCCCAAATCGTGTATTTGCCATTCAGGATGTAAACTTAGATAATCCCAATTACCATAAATATTTTTATTATCTTCATCAAAATCGTATTTTTGATGATCTGAGGGTTGGGGCCTATTCAAAAATTCATGAAGATGTGAAAGAATTTATTCAAGAGATGCGCAATTCCAATATGAATCCCGAATCATTGAGAATTATTGCCAGTAATTTAATTTTATTAACCTATGCCACTCTGAATGAACTGGGATATAACCCGACTGATTTATTTGAATCAACTTTTTCACCCTTGGTGGACGTGGGGAATACGGAAAGCTTGGATGAATTAGAAGCCTTTTTGGGAAAGCTTTTTGAACAAATCAATGTTTATGCCAGCCAAAAACGTCTATCCTTAAACCAAAACTTAGTGGATGAAATCCGGAGGTTGATTGATGACAATTATGCATCGGACATTACTTTATCGGGGATGGCCGATCAATATAAAATCAGCCCCGGATATTTAAGTTTACTTTTTTCGGAACGGACCGGCAAAAATTTTATTGATTATTTAACCGAAAGGCGGATTCGAAAAGCCCAGGAATTATTAAAACACACCGACCTGAAAATTTATGAAATTGCTGCTGCGGTCGGCTATAATGATTCTTATTATTTTAGTAACTGTTTTAAAAAGGTCGTGGGAGTAGCTCCTAGTGAATTTAGGGAGCATAGTTCATAAAGGGTTTAGAAAAGGGTAGAAAGGATATTTTATGGAAATGTGAGAATAAATTAAGATAAGAGATTCATTGTTGGTCAATGAAAGGGTGGTTTTATGCCTGCATGCAAAGGCTTTCATAAAATATTAATGATTGGTTCAGGACCGGTGAGAATCGGTCAGGCAGGAGAGCTTGATTATGCGGCTTCTCAAGCTTGTAAGGCTTTAAAAAATGAAGGTTTTCAAATTGTCATGCTCAACAGTAACCCGGTTACTTTATCCACAGATTTAGACCTAGCCGATAAGGCATTTATTGAGCCTTTAAATTTGGAAAATCTTCAAAAAATCATTGCTCTTGAAAAACCCGAAGCATTATTGCCGACTTTTGGCGGGCAAATTGCAATTAATATGGCCTACTCCTTGGCCCACGCCGGTATTCTGGAACAAAATCAAATACGAATATTAGGAATTTCCGAAACGGCTATTCAAAACACCGAAGATCGTTCCAAATATAGGGAGTTTATGACGGAAATGGGAATTAAACTTCCAGCCGGTGCAGTTGCTACCAGTTTAAGCGAGGGAATGGCAATCGGGCAAAGAATTGGGTTTCCGGTCGTGATTCGGGCTGCATTTGCAATGGAAGGCGCCGGTGTTATGATAGCCTATAATCAAGAAGAGTTGGAAGAATTCTTGGAAATGGCTTTGAGTCTTTCTCCCATAAGTCAAGTTTTAGTTGAGGAGTTTTTAGACGGTTATCATGAATTTGAGTTTGAGGTCTTCCGTGATGTTTTTGACCAATGTAGGATCATAACTTCTTTGGAAAATATTGATCCAGTCGGTGTCCATACCGGAAATAGCGCGGTTGTAATACCGGCTCGGGGTTTATTGCCGGAGCAATATACTTATTTAGCTGATATCTCTAAAAAAATTATTTGTAAGCTGGCGGTTACAGGCAGTATTAATATTCAATTTGCCGTAAATCCAACCAATGGAGCCGTTTACCCGATTGAAATCAATTCCAGATTTACGAAGAGTACAGCACTGGCCGCGAAAGCCACTGGATTGCAAATTGCCGCTATTGCTGCCAAATTGGCGGTGGGTTTTGGCTTGGATGAGTTGGGGATTGATACCAAACGATCGGACGAAGAAGCGGTTGTCAATTATACGGCTGTCAAATTACCGCGTTTTAGTTTCGAGAAGTATCCTTCAGCCGATCCGGTATTGGCTACAACTGTAAAAGCAGTTGGAGAAGTTATAGCCTTTGGATGCGATTTTAAAGAGGCTTTTCAAAAGGCTTTGCGTTCGTTGAGGAATGATCGTTATGGACTGGGAGCGGACGGGCGAGATTTGGATGAGTCTAAATTAACCATTTGGGAACTAAAGGACAAAATCTGTAACCCCAATGAAGAACGTTGGTTTTTTTTGCGCTATGCTTTAAAACGGGGTATTCCGGTCACGGATTTAGTTTCTCTATCAAAGCTTAGTCAATGGTTTATTCAAGAAATTCAACAACTGGTGGCTTTTGAAAAACGACTGACTACTTATGCTTTATATAATTTGACCCCAGAAGTATTATTACAGGCTAAAAAATGGGGTTTTTCCGATGTACAACTGGCCTATCTTTTATGCACCACAGATGATGAGGTGAGGGCAACTAGACTGAGTAAAGAAATTACCTGTCATTTTATACCGTTAAAAGTGAAGGGCGCTCAAGGGAAAAGCGAAACCTATTTTTTCTCCACATATGATCAGGGATACCCAATTGAGGCTAAACAAGGTTCCAAGATCTTGCTTTTTGGAACTGGAGCAACCCGGATTGGAGAAGGAACAGAGTATGATTATTCTTTGATCCATGCAGTGAAAACCGTCCAAGAAAAGGGATATGCCAGTGTTATTATCAATTGCAATCCCAGCTCCATAACAACCGATCCTATGAATACTGATATTCTTTATTTGGAGCCTTTGGTGAAAGAGGATATTTTAAATATCCTTGACCAAGAAAAACCAGAAGCTGCCATATTAAAGTTTAGTGGGTATGCCTCTTCGATATTTACAGCTTTGCTTCAAAAAGTGGGTATTAAAATTTTGGGGGCGGCCGAGGAAATTGATCATCAGAGCAGTGACCAGGAATATTCGAAAAAGAATTTGTTGATCCCGGGTTTGTCTTTTCCTGAAAGCGGAACTTCAGGTGATAGAAAAGAAGTGCTGGATCTGGCAGGTAAAATCGGATATCCGGTTATTGTCCGGTTTACAGATCATCCTTTAGAAATCTGTTTTGACGCAGAGGACTTGAAAAGTTATCTCGAACGGATTCAGGGCTTGAATCAAAATAATCTTTTGCGAATGGAAAAATTCATCGATGATGCGATTGGACTCGTGGTTTATTGTGTATATGACGGCGATGATTTGGTGATTTGCGGGATCACCGAGCAAATTGAAGAGGCCGGTATTCATCCGGCAGATTGTGCTTGTGCGATACCGCCTTATTCAATGGGTGAGGCCATGATTACCAAAATAAAGTCTTTTACGAGTTCGTTGGTGAAAACCAGGTCCATTCGGGGGTGTTTTGCTATTCAGTATGCAGTTAAGCATGATGCGGTGTATTTATTAACTGTGAATTCCAAGGTGGATTCAATGTTGCCGTTTATCAGTAAAGCAACCGGAGTTGATTGGCCTGCAGCAGCCGTAAAAATTTTGTTGGGAGACTCTATTAAGGCCCAGGGTCTGAAAGAACCGGTTTTCAATCATACTGCAATTAAGGAAGCGGTTTTTTCATTTGACAGGTTCCCCGGTGTTGATACCCTATTAGGCCCTTCTATGAGGTCCAATGGTGAAGTTATGGGAATTGATAGCAATTTTGGAATAGCTTTTATCAAATCTCAATTGGCGGCCGGGGAACGAATACCCGAATCGGGTTCAATCTTTGTAAGTATTCGTGATGAAGACAAAAGGGCTTTTATATCGCTAGCCCGGCAATTGATTGATTTAGGCTTTACGATTATGGCGCCGGAGGAAACGGCTGATCTTTTTGAACGTAACAATTTGCGTTGCCAAGCGGTAAACAGAGTCGGGCAGGGAAGGCCCAATATTATGGATAAAATTAAAAACGGGGAAGTTCATTGGATTATTAGTATTCAATCGGGGCGAAAAACCAGCCCGGCTGAAAGTCAGATTCGCAGTACCGCTGTTAGACGTGGGATCCCAATTACCACGACTCTTTCCGGTACTCAGGTTGCAGTATTGGGGCTGCAACAATATTTGAAAAACCAGATGGCCGTGAAACCTTTTTTTGAATATAATAATTAATTGCCTTATTCTTCCTACACTTGACACCTATGGGACGGTGTGTTAAAATAATTCATGCATTCCGAAAATTTGTTTCCTGGAATGAATCAAGGCATATTCAAGCATTTGGCCTAAAATAGAGTTTGATAATTTAAAACTGAATTTTTGGGACTGTCCGAGTGGTTTAACCACTTTGAATAAAGAATTTGGAGGAGTGTCCGAGTGGTTTAAGGAGGCGGTCTTGAAAACCGTTGTACTGAAAGGTACCGGGGGTTCGAATCCCTCCTCCTCCGCCAGAATAAAAAGTTAGAAGTTTGAAGAGTGAATGTAAACCACCAGAAAGCGAATGTTTTCCGACTTCAACCTTCAAACTGTATAATTCATCATAATTTACGTTTTTACTGGAGAGGTACCCAAGCCGGTTGAAGGGGATGGTTTGCTAAACCATTAGTAGGAGTAATCCTAGCGAGGGTTCGAATCCCTCCCTCTCCGCCAGAAAATAATTTGGCCAAAAGCCTGTTTATTATAGAATTTGCGCCCGTAGCTCAGTTGGATAGAGTATTTGACTACGAATCAAAGGGTCGCGCGTTCGAATCGCGCCGGGCGCACCATTTAACAACGATGAGGGTTTGAAGAAATTCAGGCTCTCTTATTTTTTTGTCCAAAAAACCCTTTTTCGAAGAATTTTTACAAACGTTGATAAATGAACATTTAATACTATGGAGAAAAAGAATATTTTTTCTGATCAGTCGATTGCCCTTGCCAGTCGGTTAAAATTTGAAAAAGAACTTTTTTTGAATAGCGGGAACGGGCAAGGGAGATCGTTATGAGGATATGCTGTTTTATCGATCATAATCAGGGTGAGATGGATGATTGTTTGAATGAAAAAAGGTGAAACATTAAGTATAGTTTCACCTTTTTTGATCAGAATGGTCTTGGTCTAGGCCGTGGTCCAGGTCTAGGGCCGAACATAGTTCGACATTGAGGACGCCCTCCCCAACGCGGATAAAAACATTCTATATTTCTTCTAGGGTCCCGGCATATGCGCCCTTGTGGGGTCCAAAAGCAAGAGGATTGGTCGGCATATACATCAATATTATCTTGGGAAGTATCTTCATACATTAGATCACCCCCTTAAAGAAGGTTTGCCGATAGTAACATTTTATTAAACATATATCAATTATGTTCCATGTTGAAATACTATTTTATCGAAAGTTACTTTAAGCAAACGAAGGAATACATAATATTTTAGATAATAATTTCATTAAAGATTTAATGGAGACTTGTTTTATGCCTTCAATTGTAGTGTGTAAATAGTGATTTATTGGCCTGCTTAAATACCGCGAATCAAAATGTACAGCAGCTAAAAGAGCAATTGAATGATGAATCAATCAAATCATCAATTGCAGGCTAAACGCTTTAATTATCGAAAGTCGAAGTGCTACAGGCTATGTGGTGAAATGGAACTAAAAATCAGGCAGCGAAATATCGCGACTATTTGGGCGATTATCCCAACGATTGCATATATTAAAGAGCCGCCCTAATGGACGGCTTTCTTTGAATCATTCCTCTTCTCTCATAACTTGATCATATTCATTTAATAGCTTATCTAAGTTCGTTGCTACCTCCATAAAAACTTCATCAATGCTTTTTTTAATTTCCCATAATTGCTGCATTCTGCGTTTTTCATCATCGATTCTTTTTCGAAGATTTGTTTTATTGGCCATTTTTATCACCTCCTCTCGATTATTGAAATCGGTAAAGGAGCATGACATTGCGATATATATTTACAAAATATAGACATAATAATAAATTTGATCAATTATGTGTTGCATAAGATAATTTGTAAATAGATTAAAAAGTCAAAATAGGGTGCAAAAATGTTATTAGTGTTTTATGGGATAAATAGCCTATTTAGGATGACTTTGTCGGTGGGCTGGATCAGAATAAAGAAGTAACATGATAGTTACAATGGAAGGTTGGCATTTTGTAAAGAAAGGAGGAATAGATTGGGAGCATAGGGGAGAAAATTAATGATGGATAGTACCTACATCTTACTTGGTATTTTAATCATAGCCATTTTTGGTAAGGCCAATTCGGTGGCTGTTGCGGCCGGGGTACTCTTATTAATCAGACTGGCTCATGGGGATCATACGCTTTTTCCATTTCTCCAAAAGCAGGGGATGTTTTGGGGACTGGCCTTATTAATTGCAGCAATCTTGATTCCAATCGCGCAGGGAGAGTTCGGGTACCATCATATCACGAAAGTTTTTTCTTCATGGTTGGGCATCGTGGCATTGGTATTGTCTTTTTTAACAACGTATCTTAGTGGACTGGGGCTTCAATTTCTTACAGTTCAGCAGCATAGTGATATTATGTTGGCCTTAATTTTAGGAGCTGTTTTGGCAGCGGCTTTTTTAGGTGGAGTACCGGTCGGTCCTCTCATAACCTCAGGATTATTGGCATTAATTGCCAGGATTTTCGCAAGGCCCTGATCTTAGAAGAGATCTCGTTTTTAAATTCTATTTTAGCCGTTTTTAAAAAAGTTTAGGGTACTCCCTTATATTGTTAAAGGATTTTCGGCCTTTCAATCGAAAGAACATAAAAGGAATTCTAAGTAACTTAAAAATTTTGATTGAGGTGGGCCGATGAACCGATTAACAGATTTCCAAAAAAGAATGATTGTTCTAGGAATAGCAGCGTTTATGATTCTGCTTGGGGTGGCGCAGGCCCTTATTAAAACGGATTTTTTTACCAAGCATAAGCAATTAATGGATGAAGGAACATTCATTTTAATGTTAATTGCGGCGGTCCTGCTTTTTAGTAAAAAAAAGTCAAAACCTGATACCCAAAATCCGTCTGACAATGAAAAACAGGTTCAAGAAGAAAAGATCGCCGAGCAGGATCAAGCTAAAGAATCGAAATAGTCGAAGGAAAAGATAGAATTAAAGAAAGACTTCTTTGTAAAAGGAGTCTTTTTTCATGGAAATTTCATAATTTTAACGGGAAGAACAAATAATAGGGTAGAGAGTATTATCGAACACCTTGCTCATTTCCTGGGTGGAATTTTTCAGGCAGAAATCATAAAGGAAGAGAATCCGTTGAGCTAGGGATTCCTTTTGGCAGAGGCGGGAAAAAGACTTGGAACATTTGACGGCCGAGATGATTATCGAAGAGATTCCAGGAGTTCGGCTCGATTCATGGGTGCAGGAAAATGTAATGATTGTGCCGCCGTTATTTGCTTATACAGATTTGGCGGGACCGCATATTTCTTATTTTCCGGAAGGACATCAGCAGGGGATTGCCATAAGTGACTGGGTATTGGCTGAACGGGTTCCGGGGTATTCGACCGATATTGCCAGCGCCTGGAAAGTTGTTGAGACAATCAATTCAAGAGGCTGGCAATTTTGCATTCGAATGGACAAAGATGGCCGAGTTGTGGCTGAAAGTGGCCCCCAAGATTGTAATTTCAGTAATTTCTTTAATGACGGGGATTTTTTTGAGACTGTTCCGGAGGCAATTTGTAAAGCGGCACTACTTGGCATAGTGGAACAGGAAAAATGACAATTTATGGTAGGAAGTAACAACTCCTTTTCAGACAGAGCTGAAGATCCAATATCTTCAGGATGTTCGCGGCATTCAGCTTTTCGTTATGTGCGGAATACTTTGAGGCAGGATAGTAAAATGAGGGGATTTGGGGATTTGTAGTAGGTTGTAAACGGCGCTGCAATTTGTTATAATATGAATGCTTTATTATTTGGTTTTGAGATTTAAATTGTTAAGTTTAAATGGCCCTGTAGCTCAGGGGATAGAGCAGCGGTTTCCTAAACC
>DNPQ01000404.1 GCA_003501335.1 Bacillota bacterium | reverse complement strand
CGGGAGTACTCTTCGAATGAAGAGATTATCCAGGAGTTTCATTTAAACCGCCATTATTATTATCGAGTTCGTCAAGGTATTATCGGTAAATTTGCAGTTCTATTTGGAATCTTATAATTTTTAAATCGAAGGTTTCTTGATTAAAAGACTTGGTAATGAGAATAAAATAACCTTTTGATTGAGTGAGCTTGGATTTAAAAAAGAATTTGTTGATATGGAGGGATTTAGAGTTCCCGACATAAAATCGACACACTTTTATCGAAAAAATGTGATAATATGGTAATGGGTAAATCGTTTGAAGAGAAAACAAACTTGTTTTGAAAGAAGCGCCGGGACATAAGTCTAAGGTGCTATTTTTTATACTCCATATTTTGAAAAGAAATTTTAAACAAACTATGAGTGGATGATTTGTTTGGATTTATGGGAAAATTTATAGAATCAATATTTTGTTTCAGGTAATATTTGAAATATAGAGCAAGCTGGACAGATAAAAAATTTTTGTTGACATGGAGGGATTTAGAGTTCCCGACATAAAATCGACACACTTTTATCAAAAAAATGTGATAATATGGTAATGGGTAAATCGTTTGAGGATTCGTTCTTTGATTTTAAGAAGATAAACATAAGCGCTAAGGCGTAAAGCCAAAAGCGCTATTTTTATGTCCTGCTTTACAGGGAAGCGTTCTTTAAAAGCTCCGGTCAGTAAAATTTAGGCAAGGAAGAAATGGCATAATCAAGACCGTCCCTGGTTTTTTTCATAGAAACCGTTCCAGCTAATTTTGGGACGGTTTCTTCATTTTCATCCTTTTGGTGCTCCGGTGGGCTATTTAAGCCTAAGATGGGCGGCTTTCCGGAGGGGGTTTTCATGCGGCGGGCAGGGGTGGGGCCCGGCATAGTTTATATTTTCAAAAAGCATTCATGTGCTTTCGAAGATTTTAAATTTAGGAAGCGAGTGTACTCAATGATTTATGCTAATGATCACAAATCGGAAACTCATTATGTATCGGTTAATACATTAATTCAATCTAGACAAAAGAGTAAGCGTCATTATCCGACTTATGAGCAGTTTAGGAAAGAACAGGAGGCTTGGAATCATCCCCGGACTGCTGAAACACCGAAAAAGGAAGTAGCAACACGGCAGGAATCGGAAGCCAAACGGAGTAATATTCCAGTAAATGGATTGGATAAGAAAAATGCTGGTAAGACAGCCCGGCAGATTTATAACGAATGGCAAAACGATTGGCTATCGAAAGCCAGTAAAGCCCATCAAGAAGAAAAAGCTTTACGCGAAAAGATACAACAGAAAGATCCGGCCGTATACGCTAGAAACTATGATTTATTTACTCATGGCCAAACCAATGTATTTGGCAGGGAATATGAAATGGTATATAACGTAAGTCAATATAGTAGTATGATGCTTGACAATGCGCCGGATGTGTTAAATTGGATCGAAGCTCGTGTCGCAAGCGGACATAAACCAAAATCTAATGAAATTGACAATGCGGCCATCAAGATTATCAAAGGAAGAGAAACTATTGAGCCGATAGCTTTTGCTGCGATTGCTTGGAAAGAAATTGAGGTTAAAGAGGTTAGTACAATTAATGAAGCCCAAATTACGGAAGACATAACACCTGATACTACATTTAAAGGAGGAGAAGGTAGAGCAGCTCAATATTCGAAGGGCTGGGGTAAGGAAAGTATGAAGGATGTTATAAATAAGATTGCTTCGGGGTCATCACCTATTAGTACAGATTCTGGGAAAATTATCTACAAAAATGTCCAGACTGGCAAACAAGTTGTATACGATATTGAAGGCAATTACTTTCGAATAGAAGATACTATAATACAGGGGAAAAGAACATATACGGATGTGAATGGCAACCTTGTTCCGAATAATAAAGTTGTAAACGGGAAACAATCAGGCCTCTCTCAGGGCGAATATAACCAAATGACACACTTTAGTAACACGGATACAGATTTTCCGTATGACAGAAAATAGAGGAGGATAAAATGAGTTTAGTATTGGCAGAAAGCAAAAATTTTAGGGTTACCAGCGAATATGAAAAGGTATCTCTGAATTTTAAGAATTGCAAAAGAGATATCTATATTGGAGATTTTTACGGTGATCCACAAGCTGCCGCAATATCATGTGATGAAAGTTTTTGCGTAATGGTAGGATGTGGACTAATTATCTACTACATGCATGAACCTTTTGAGGATTTTAGATATAATGCGTCAACAAGGCAATGGAAAGAATTATTTAGAGAAAACGAAAGAACATGGTGGATTAATGAGGCAGAAATTCTTGATAAGTTAACAATTGCATTTACTGTAGAAGAAGCCGATAAGGAGAATGGTGGTAGATATAAGTTAAATACAGTTACTTTGGAACTAACAAAATGCAATTAATTCAATGGGAATAGAGCGGATGACAATGTATTCTTCTATCGCCAAGGGACTGATGTTGTTGTAACCGATGTCACCGGAAAGTTTGTAACAATTTTAAAAGATGGTTCGACACAGAATGTTCATTTTCAAGGCGTAATGATATTATTGAAAAATGATAAGTGCGGAGGTAATGAATGATGCAATTAAAGAAGGATGGGGATGGTTATTTAGAGTTTGTTCAGTCTGAGGCTGAAAAGCAACATAAACTTTTCATGTTGGATTCCGGTGAAGGGCGTGATTTCGAAGATACTATAACTGGTTGGTATGTTGAGGATTTAAGTGGTTGGTTAATTGATACAGATCAGAAAGAAAGGTTTTTGAAAGAACGCGAAAATAATAATATTAATGATACTTTTAAAGATACATATGTTTTTGTTAAATGGTTCAAAAAAGAAAATGGAGAAACCGGGATAAATTTTATGAAATATCCATGCTAAGAGAAATAATATGGAATAACATAAATTATTTAAGTATCAGATGAATTGCTGAGTTAACGGTTTGAAAGAGTTAAAACTAGGCAATCAAACCCGGAGGAAGAAATTAGACCGTTGAATTTGCCCAAGGGATAGGTAAACTTGCTGGGCTAACCGATCTTGATTATTGATAAAGAGGTTATAATATTTGGAGATTAATGATAAAGTTATAATTATTATTTCTGAACCATGGGGTTTTAAACGCCGGAGGGAGAAAATAAATTTTCAGCAACAGTTATCAATAAAACCATTTTTAACAGATTAAAAAGTAAAAATAATCTTCAATATGAAGATGCTTTTCTTTTAAAGGTTGAAGTTCCTTTTATCTTGGATGATATATATTCATTATATTGTGGCAGAGTATAGAAATAAAAAAGTAAATTTCAATGGTTTGAATATGTATTATAATCCTGACGAATATCTGGATCAATTTGTCAATTTAGATATAATTGTAGATAAGCTAAAATTCATTATTATAGGATCGACAGAAGGTTTATGATGGAATTAAAAATATCGGAAGCATTTCTTGATAATGGTGATATTGATTTAATATTTGATGGGTTAACTTACAAAGAAGATTTCAATTTAATATTGGACAAATTTATGGAAATTAAGGGAGTAAGGATTATTAATGAAACAGTAGATGAGTTTAGTAAAGCATGTTTATTGAGCAATGATAAATTTGAATTTGTACTTGCATATAGTTCCGATAGCTTTGTCTGGAATTATGTTTATGCTATAAAAAGAGAAAATCACCAATTACTAAAAGATTTATGCAGAAATTTTGCAGAATTTATTTAACGTGTCTTATTATTTGTCTATCAATAACCAAACCAATCTTTTGGTAAAGGAATATGAAGCAATATGTCACTTAAGTCAAGCTGGAAGTCGTTTCTCCTATATGAAATGTCTACAAAATAAGTTGGTGGGAAATCCAGCTTTATATAATTGATAGTATTGATTAATTGTTTTCTTTTTTCCTTAAAGTTTTTCAACGAATATTTAAGATAGACTGTCTTATAAAAACATAGAGTGAGCAGGGACGTTAAATGATTTTTGGTGATATGGAGGGATTTAGAGTTCCCGACATAAAATCGACACACTTTTATCAAAAAAATGTGATAATATGGTAATGGGTAAATCATTTGAAGATTCGTTCTTTGATTTTAAGAAGATAAACATAAGCGCTAAGGCGTAAAGCCAAAAGCGCTATTTTTATGCCCTGGTTCAACCAGAGCAGTGTTCTTTAAAATTATTTCCTCAGGGGCTCCGGTCAGTAAAATGTGAGCAAGGAAGAAATGGCATAATCAAGACCGTCCCTGGTTTTAATCAAGAAACCGTTCCATATAATTTTGGGTCGGTTTCTTCATTTTCATCCTTTTGGTGCTCCGGTGGGCTATTTAAGCCTGAGATGGGCGGCTTTCCGGAGGGGGTTTTCATGCGGCGGGCAGGGGTGGGGCCCGGCATAGTTTTATATTTTTTAGGAAATGAATCCGGCTGATCGTTTTGGAGTGGAAGGAAGGTGAATTATGATTTAGAGTCTTGTATTGGTAACGAGTAAATGAATAGAAAAAAAGGAGCGAAACATTGAAATCATGAGCGATTACAAATCACCAGGAGTCTATGTTGAGGAAATATCCTCATCAGCAAGTACAATATCAACTGTATCGACAGCAGTTCCCGCGTTTATCGGGTATACCCAAACTGCTGGAGTAAATGGAGCCTTATATTACAAACCGACGAATATAACAACTTTAAAAGAATATGAAGCTTCGTTCGGAACTACCGATGATGTAGCCATTGAGGTTCGAGTTAGTGGCGACTCAGTAACCGGGGTCACAGTCCCGGCGACAGTCAAGAATATGTATTACGCTATGCAAATGTTTTTTAATAATGGTGGGGAAAGCTGCTATATTGTTGCCGTAGACCCAAGCGATAAAGAGACTGCCGAAAGTGATAAATTTTCTAAAGCGGTGGATGCGCTGGAATTAGAAGACGAGCCGACTTTGATAGTCTTAGTAGATGGGGTCAATATGAATAGCGCCCAATATTATTCTATCTGTCAAAAGATCTTATTGCAATGCGACACAATGAAGGACCGTTTTGCCATTTTTGATGTAATGGATAGTGAAACGGTCGATACTGATATTAAGGCATTTAGAGAGGGTATCGGCACCGACTATTTGAAATACGGCGCAGCGTATTACCCTTATCTTGAAACCACTCTGAATTATCAATACAGCGATACGTCAGTGACAGTAACCGATGGAACGACCTCGACGACTCTCGGTGATCTGAAGACGAACAAAACAGCACTTTATAACAATATCAAAGATGAACTCGGAACGTATTACCTGACGCTCCCTCCTAGCGCTGCTGTGGCAGGGATTTATGCCAGTGTCGATCGGGATCGCGGTGTCTGGAAAGCCCCGGCTAACGTCAGCATCTCCTCAATCAGCGGACCAAGCCATAAACTAACTGAAGCGGATAACGAAAATATGAATATCGATTCAACCACTGGAAAATCGATTAACGCCATTCGTAGCTTTACCGGCAAAGGAACCTTGATTTGGGGTGCCCGAACTTTAGCAGGAAATGATAGCGACTGGAAGTATATCCCAGTCAGACGGCTGTTTAGTTACATTGAGGAATCCATTCAAGAATCCACTGCTTATGCAGTCTTTGAACCCAATGTCGCGATGACTTGGCTCAAGCTTCGGAGCATGATTGAAAGCTTTTTGGACAGCTTGTGGCGCGAGGGGGCATTGGCTGGCGGGAAAGCTGAAGATGCCTATTTTGTCCAAGTTGGGTTGGGCACTACGATGACCTCCGATGATATACTCAATGGCAAACTCATCATCAAAGTCGGAATAGCCGCGGTGCGTCCGGCAGAATTTATTGTCTTGGAATTTAGCCATATCATGCAAGAATCGTGATGGATGCTTTTTTTCAAAAAGCAGTTATAAAATTTTTGAAAAAGTGAGGAAAAAAAGATGGCAACTACAGCCGATGATATTAAAAATACTTATCCCTTGCCTGCGTATCATTACAGAGTGGAGATCGACGACATGGATCCGGTGGCGTTTTCGGAGATTTCCGGATTGAGTATCGCCCGGGAGACGATTGTCTATAAAGACGGATTGAGCTGCATTCAAGGTGCGCAGCGAATGCCGGGAATGGTGTCGGATGTGAAACTGACAATGAAAAAGGGGATTATCAAATCCGATAGCAAGTTGTATGACTGGATTAACAGTACTTACCTTACGACCGTTGATAAGAAGAATATCACGATCAGCCTGATGGATGAAAAAGGTGAAGAACCGGTGGTAACCTGGAAAGTCAGCAACGCGTTTCCGATCAAATTGGATGCCCCGTCATTTAACGCTAAAACCAACGATGTGGCTGTCGAGTCCTTGGACTTAATGGCCGATGATTTGAAAATTGAATATGCCTAAAATATAAAATAGGGGTTTTACAATGAGTACATTATCGATACCCGAGACCACTTTGACTGAAATCACAAAGCCCTTGGCGGGATTTCACTTTGCAGTAGTCTTTTTTGTTGGCGGTACCGCAGCCAGTCCTTTAGATATGCGCTTTCAAAAAGTCGGAGGATTGGCGTCGGAGATAGAGACTTTTACTTATCGAGAAGGCGGTGAAAATTTATACACTCACCGTCTACCAAGCAGGGTTTCTTATAATAATTTAGTGCTTGAACGGGGTATGGTCATTAGTTACACTCCTTTGGTGGCCGAATTTAATACGGCAATGTCCAATATGAAGTTTTCACCCGGCAATGTACTCGTGGCGTTATTAGATGATGATAGTATACCCGTAGCGGCTTGGCTTTTCCTAAAGACGTATCCTGTGAAGTGGAACGTTTCAGATTTAGCCGCCGATGTTAATGGACTTGCTATCGAGACCATGGAGTTGGCTTATACCCGCTTTCAAGTGATGAGGTTATAAAAATGGCAGTTGAAATCAGAGAATTGGTCATTAAAACTACGGTGAGTGACAAAAGATTAGAAGAAACAGGAAAACGGGCCGATGAAACATCGGCCCGGCCTGATTTAGTCCAATGTTGCGTGGAAGAAGTCCTGAAAATTTTGAAAAGGGAAAAAGAAAGATAAGAGTGAAGTAAAATGAGTATCAAGGATTATGGCAGTCTAGCAAAACTTAAGATTATGTCGGTAAATGCGGACGATACTGTGAATGATACTTTTGAAGCGATGTTTAATCCGGAGTCATATTCCGAAACGTTTGCGGTTTCTTTTAAAAATGTAGACAGAGTCAGTGGTGGGTTGGAGGTTTACGATTATGACAAAACTCCGCCTCAGGATTTTAAGTTAAAGCTGATCATTGACGGGACGGGAGTGACCGACTATGATTCTTCAGCGTTTTCTGTTTTTAAGCAAATATTTGAAACAGTGTATGAACAAATCAATCATTTCTTAAGGCTTGCCTGGTATCCGGTAAACGAAAAAGCAATCCCTTTAAAAATCGAATGGGGTAATTTGTCTATCCATTGCTACCTTAAAGAAGTGACCATCAATTATACGTTGTTTGACAGGGAAGGGCTTCCGCTTCGAGCGGAATTAGACACTAGCTTTATGAGTGATCCGGACAATTACAAAAAAGATTGTGAAAGGAGATTGAAGCCGAACTTATTGACTACGGGGATTAGTACGATAACGGCTTTGACCACCGGTAAGACAAAGGCCATAACGAACAGTACTAAAACAAGCGCCACCACCAGTAATACAAAGGCCATAACGAACAGTATCAAAACAAGCACTACCACCAGTACTAAAACAACGAGTAACGGTATCGTTATTAGTGTTTCGTGAGGGAAAGCAAATATGAATAGTTTACAATCCACAATATATAGTGACGGGACTGCGGTATCATCGAATGTGCTTAGTATGGACATTATTACTGCAATCAATAAGATTCCTTATGCCCAAGTCGTGATCAGTCAAGGCGGTGCAAAAAATAAGACACCGGTTGAACTCAGTGATATGACCTGTTTTAAACCCGGGCAGGAGATTGAACTCGTTTTATCCGATACCACGGGGACGATGAGTTTTAAAGGAATTGTGATCAAGCAGAATCTGAAAAAGAAAGCGAATAATACCTATTTAACCGTGGACATTAAAGATAAAGCGCACAAGTTGAGTTTGCTCCGGCAAAGCTCTGTTTTTGCCAATAAGGATGATCAGACGATAATCACGGATGTTGCAAAAAGGGCTGATGTTACCGTAGATTGTAGTGCTACCACCTTAACCCATAAACAGATGGTTCAATATTACTGCACCAATTGGGATTTTATCATTTCCCGTGCTGAAGCTAACGGCCTTTTGGTATGTGTTGAAAACGGCACATTAGTATTGAAAAAACCGGATTTGGGTGATTCAACGACGACATTATCCAATATTCATGATTTTGAGATTGAGGCTGACTTGAGTAGTCAATATGATACGGTTAGCGGGTTCTGCTGGGATATGAAAGAAGCTAAAACGATTGTAGCTGAGGATACTAAGGGCACGATCACAGTGAAAGGGAAACAAGATTTTAGTCAACTGGCAAAAGCGATGAGTACCAGCAAATGTGTCTTAGTAAGCGGGATTCCCGCTGAAAAAGAGGAGATGACGGCCTGGGCGAATGCCGGATTAATTAAAAACCGTTATTCTTTTATCCGGGGACGCATTTCGATTGATGGGAATGCTTCGCTTAAACTGGGTGATATGGTTACCATTAGTGAAGCTGGAACGCTTTTCGGGGCTACCGCCATTGTATCCGGCATCCGTCACCGCATCGATAAAGAGGGCTGGACGACTGATATTCAATGCGGCCTTTCTAGCAAGTGGTTTTATAAAAATGAGGACTTAATCGAAAAACCGGCTGCCGGATTGTTGCCTGGAATTAATGGACTCCAGATTGGAGTGGTTCAGGCCTACCCTTCAGATGGCGATCCGGACAAAATTTATCGCGTCAAAGTATGGATCCCGGCTTTTGATGAACTTGACGCCAATCAAAGCATAATTTGGGCCCGGTTGAATCAGCCCTATGCCGGAGACCAAAGAGGAATGTTTTGGATACCGGAAACCGGCGATGAAGTGGTGGTAGGATTCTTCAACGATGATCCCCGGTATGCGGTAGTTCTAGGATCTTTGTATAATGGCCAGACAACACCGCCTATGAAATTTACAGAAAATAATTATGAAAAGGGTATGGTTAGCAAGAGTGGCATTAGTATGCTTTTTAATGATGAGGATAATAAAGAAAAGCTAAGCTTCACCACTCCCGGTGGAAACCAGGTTTTATTGGAAGATGAAAACGGGATCACCGTAACTGACAAAAATGCCAATAAGATTACCTTGCATGATAAAGGAATGACGGTGGCGGACAAAAATAACAACACGATTACTATGGATGACAAAGGGGCTGTGATTGAAGACACGAATGCCAACAAGTTAACTCTCAGTAAACAGGGAATAGAGATCAAGGACGCCAATGGCAATACCATTACACTTTCCAGTGCCGGTGTTGAGATTAAAGATATGAGCGGTAACAAGGAAGCACTGGAAGCAAGCGGTATAACCGTCCAGAGTTCAGCCAATGTAACAGTCAAGGGCGCAATGATCAATTTAAATTAAAGGAGATATCCATAAATGGCTACCTCAAGCGGTTTGGGTACGGGTTGGGCCTTTCCACCCCGATTTTACAATAATGGAAAGGATGTGCTGCTGGTTTCGGATGAAGAGGATATCAAAGAGGCCTTGGAAGTATTAATTTCCACAGCATTAGGGGAACGCCTCAATTACTCCGATTTTGGATGCGACATGAAACAATTTATGTTTGAAGCAGTTAATCGGGCACTGGTTACCGAGGTACAGCAGGTGATTGCTGATGCCATTTATAACTATGAATCGCGGATAACCGTGGAAGAAATTGATGTCACCGAGTCGGACGAAGATGATGAGACACTTTTGATTACTGTTACCTATACGATTCCTGATACGGGCAGTACGGATAGTGTGGAGTCTACGATATCAGTGTATTAAATGTTAGTTTAAGCATCCGGTAAATATGAAACAATCAATAATGCTAAAGAGGAAATTGAGGAATAGGTAATGGAGTTTATTA
This sequence comes from Bacillota bacterium, assembly GCA_003501335.1. Classification (GTDB taxonomy): domain Bacteria; phylum Bacillota; class UBA4882; order UBA8346; family UBA8346; genus UBA8346. Next base: position 17,241 of record DNPQ01000404.1, on the reverse strand, counting down.
AAAACGAGGAAAAAGGTAGTTCTTATGTGTCTGTAAATACATTAATTCAACGTAGGAATCAAAGCTATTTTAGCGGCAGTAATAAAACTTCTCCGGATGTTAACCAAGAGTCAAAAAGTAACGGGCAAGAGATAAATGGAAGACAGGGTATTGAAAGAAAAGAGAGTGAATCTGGGGCTGGAACAAAGCAAGAGACAAAGGTCTTAAAGCAAAAGAATGATGATTCAACTAGAAGTTCCGGGAAGCCTTATCAGTATAACTTCTTTTATACCCACACATTTACGGCTGAGGAAGTTCGAAAGCAAATGGTTGGCAATATCCTGGGAGGAATTATTTATTTCTTACCGAATTTGGTAAAAGAATTGAGCGGTGTTTTAACATTGCAATCCCTCGGGCAAACTGCCAAGAATCTCGGCGGTCAGACCACTAATTATGAATCAATGCTGGGTGCATTGGGTACTGATTTACAGGCAGAGGAAGGGTTGACTTATTCTCAAACAACAACCGTAACCTGTTTGATGAATTTAAGTGGAGAGCCCCAAGAAGTTATTGTTGAGACTAAATCATATATTAAGAAAGATTCGCCTTCGATTAAGAGTAATGAACAAAAAACAATAACATTAACGTTTACGGTGGTTGACGGTTCCTTACATTGTTTGGAGGGGAATGGCGAAATAAAGTATCCTTCAGTATCGGCCCTTTTAGCGGATATTGCGGGGGCTTATAACAATCCTCGATATTTGAACCAATCAAAGATCCGGGGAGACTACCAAAAATAAGTTTTGGAGAAAAAAATAAGTCGGCTTTTTTGGAGATATGATTTGAGGTGTATTTGATGAGGAAAAATTTACAAAGATTGAAATGGCTACTTCCTGTGATTTTCATATTGATTCTTGATGTATTTTTATTTGGCCGCAATACTTTTTGGATCAATACAGATGTTACTGGGAAAAAAGTCGTTTTTAGCAATACTCGGTTTTGCTACTTCATTATGGAGCAAGAAACTGAGAAGCCCCTGATCGTCAAATACAATCAAAAAATTTGTGCCGTTTTTTGTGTGATTCAAAACAAACCAAAAACAAGGGCTATAGTAAAAGTGTCAACTTTGTCTTCGAAATTATACCATCAAATCTGGATGCCGCAGCGGTTTATACTGCTGGTTTCCAAAAATAAGGTAATCTACCATCTGGAAGCGCCGGATTTGACATCGATCCAGTGGATCGATAATAACCGCTGGTTAATTATACGTGAACGTGAGCGGTTAATTATCAATAAAAACGGTAAAGTCATTTCCCGACAAAGTTGTAGCAGTCATTTATTGAGGCAGGCGCCTCATGAAACTATTTTTTAACAATGGCGCAAGAAAGGAGGAGTGGGCATTGATGATAAAGGATCATCAAAAATCACAAATTACAAAATAACAACGAGAGTATTGCCCAGCAAGACCAATCAAATTAATGCAAAACGATAAGAGCGAAGGAACACCGCTCTTTTTATTTTGCGAAAAACCGGAAAGAACGGTTTGTTTGAAAAAATAATATCAAAAGGATATTGTCATGAGTAATCAAAATAGATCGGGCACAAGTCAGGCTGATAGAGCATTAGCGGCATTGCAGTCAGATTATGTCTCGGTGGAAGAACGCTCGGTTGCGGATTTATTGATGTATGTCCGTGAATATGCCAAAAAGGTTAACTTTTTTGATGAAAGCAATCAGATCAGCGACACCTGGGCGGCGTTTCTGGATTTTACGGATGACCAAATTTTAGAGCTGGCTGGATTCGTAGAAGACCCAACGATTTTTAGCCAGGATTCCACCAGACTGGAGATGTATTCTAAACCTCATTTGGCGTTGTTGTTAACCTTTTTAAAACTGTTGCAATATCCCAAAGATCAATTTGCCGCGTTAACTGAAAAAAATGTCAAGTACTTTTATAAGGATGTCCTGGAACTGGAGGAGGAGGGTGAGGTCCCCGATGAAGTCCATGTAATTTTCACATTAGCCCAGGATGTGAAGGAACATCCATTGGAAGCAGGCATCTTGTTAAACGCCGGTAAGGATGCCACCGGTGTGGACTTGCATTATCAAGTCACTGAAAATGTGCTATTGAATACTGGGAAAGTCACTGACATCAGAACGATTCATTTGAATAAAACCGCCACAGATATCCGCTATGTACATCAAAGCAACAACATGGGCGACACGGGGTTTGAAAAGATGTTGTGTCTGGTGCTGGATGTATCCAGTCTGCCGGATTATGAGACGGCTTCCGGTCTGATGATCACGGTGAATGCCGCCTATTTGCGGACCCAATTATATCAAAGGATCAAGGATAAAGAACGCGATGAATTAGACCCGTGCGATGCGAACTATATTTTCAACTCACTTTGTTTCAATTCCTTAAAGGACTTCATGGCATGCTTAAGTTTGTTGTATCGCGAAATGAACCAGGGATATGTGGGAGTGGTGTATCCGGAAGATCAGGAATGGGAAGAGGCCTATACTATCTTGGCTGAGGTACATCAGGAAAGAATCGCCCGGACCCGAAGGGCAGAATTGAAAGCGGTTCATCAGGAATCTGGGTTTGAGGCTATGATGGAGTATGCCTTTGGCGAGCCAGATCCCGGCGATATGCTATATAAGATGCCGGATAACGTTAGTACTTTAGAGGAGCTGGCGGAGGATACCACCGAAGCAGCCAAGCAATACATTGAAAATAAATTGTGTATGAGTTCCGAAGACTTTAAGACCATCATGAGTAAAAAGGATGTTGCCTTAACGACTGTGGCCGGGGAAGAAGTTTATGCTTTGCTGGAAACCGCTTGGACAAAAAAACGGGGCTATGAATATCCGAAAATCGGCTCGGAAATCATCAATGGATTTTATGCAGATACTGTTTATGACGTGGATAAGGATGATTCCGTCTCAAGGTTTGAAGCTTTCGGCAATCGGATTGACGCGGATGTTTCGGAAACCATCGATCTGGGCTTTGCCGTGAGTTCTCCTTTGCTCAATTTGGCGGAAGGGACCCGCCAAATTGAGATGGTTATTTCTTGCAAAGAGGATACCATTGATAGTGACTCTGTTGCAGAACTGGGTGTGGACCAGCAGAGCCTTTTTTCGACCAGTCTTAGTGTAGCGGATGGATGGCGGCAAGCGGATGATGTGGATTTTGAGATGGGGAAGTTTATTATCAAACCGGAAATCAAAACTTATGATCGGGAAGACTGTTATTTGGTATGTGATATTGCCGCATTGGATGCTTTTGACGATGGGACCTTGGCGGGCAATTATGTCGGTTTTTCTAACGGCAAGATGTACCGAATTGAGGATATTGATGAAGAAAATAACCAGATGTCCCTTAAGTCCACCGACTTGGAGCAGGATTCCGATTCTGTACTACTCATCACAAAACTAGTGCCCAAGACATTTGTAGCGGAACTGGCTTACAAAAAATTAAACCTGTCAAATTGCGATTTAACAGCTGACAGCGGCGAAACGGAGACGTTTGATCCAAGCTTTGTAGGGAAATATTTGGTTGATAGCGCTGGAAATATATTTTTGATCAAGACTTTTGTTGACGCCACTAAAGTGGAAGTAAGTTATTGCGGCTCGGTGACCAATAGTAGCACGATGAGCGAAAGCGAGAGCTTATTTCTTAATAAAGTATGGGAAACGGTTGAACTGGAATATGACGATACCACTGATCTCAGCGGTTTGGAGATTTCCGGTATATACTCGGCGGCCTCGGATTTTGTGTTTGACGTGACGGATGCATCCCTGAAGATTAGCTATCCAGAAGGGGCTACGACAGAAGATTTAATTTCCGCTTGGAAAGCCTGGAAAGATCAAGAGGGAAACGATCCGGCACGATATGAACTGGAACCAGTCGGGTCTGCCGCCTTAGCCCTCTCCGAGGTTTCTAAGGAGATTCCTCAAACCGGGGAAATCATGAAGCGCTATGAATCCTTAGAGGATAACGGAATTGTCGTTACCTACCGGGGCCGTCCAACCGATCCAGCTAATTTGATCATTGCGAAGCCTTCCACTACTGTTGATGGGGCTAGTTTCCTTATTTCCGGCAACACCTTGACGATTACGCCGGGTCTGGTCTCACAAACGGCCAATCAGATTGTGTCCGATTGGAATTTATGGGGCGCCGATGGAAATGATACGGGCAATTTCCAGGTTGACTCCAAAGATGAACGTTTTTGGGAGGCAGTGGAAGTATCGGAAAAGGAGTTAAGCAAGCGGGATAAAGAAGTAAAAAAATGCGAAGTTCAAAATCTTTATGGTGTTGGGATGCGCGTTGGGTATAATGGGCCCGTGGCTGATGAACCAAAACTCGTTTTAGAAGAAAGTAGCATCGACCTTTATGAGTTTACGGTTGAGGATCAAACCCTGACGATTCAGTATCCTTCGACCAGTATAACGACATCCAATGATCTGCTGGATGCCTGGAATGAGTGGCGGGCTTCGGAGTTGAATGATCCCGGTAATTTCAGTATTGAGACGATGGGAGACGGTTTATGGACCGTTCAGGCCACGATGGAAAAGGAGTTGCAATCTTCCGAGAATAAAGTCCTTGAATGTCCCATTGAAACGACTATTTTAATCGACGATGGTACCAATAAAACTGTAGGGACCGGGGTAACCGCCCGTTATACTTTATCTGGAAACTATCAAAATGCATTGATTGAATTGGTTGAAGATGCCGGGGCAACTACATTTAAATTTGATTTTAGCGATGTAACGGATACCAACCATGAGAATGTGCTGGCTAAAAAATTGACCATTACTTATCCGCAATTTAACAAAAACGCGGATGAGTATCTGGAAAAGCAGACTCAAACACTACTTTCCAAGTGGAACCGGGAATATAACAAGTATGGTTTTTCATTGATCAGAACCTCCGATGATGCCGAATGGTCTTCGGAATTTCCGGATTCCGTTAATCTCAATTTTTTAGATCGTTTAAATTATGTCGGGACGATCCATGCGGACGGATTTGTAGTCAAATATCACCCGGGGGCTTTAGTGAAGGACCCATTATTTTCCGAGATTCCATCGGCCAAAGTAGTGCTACGTGAAAATAGCAGTGAAAACTTTGCATTCCAATTATTTAACGACTATCCGGATAATATGAAAATCTTGTATATCAATTATCCGACTACGAAAGCGAGCCGTACAGTTACTGAATTACTAAAGGCATGGAATAAGGAAACAGGCGCTTTACTGGATACGGGCAGTCTATCTTCGAGTGACTTGACCGAATTTACCTTGGAGTTGTCCGGTTCGGGGAAATGGCAAATTACCGCGGTCTTAGAAGTTGATCTGAACAATAAAGCCGATGATGATACGGCATGGAGCGATTTGATCAACTACAGATTTTATGAGTATAAAACGAGTGATGTGGATGGATTTACATTGTATTATTCCGGTCCGAAGGATGAACCGCCTCTGGTCACTATGGTTGAGCAGGATACCGAAGGTTTTGAACTGGAGGTTTCATTCACTCACAATCAATTAGCGGGCATTGATATTGGCGAAACATTAACCATTAAATATCCAAAACGTAGCGATAAGCGGCGGCTAGTTGATCTATTGGCTGCCTGGCATAGGTATAAAAAGACCTATGCGGATCAGACAGGCACGATTTTGGGATTTGAAATTGTGGACACTTCATTGGTACTCGAAGAACGTTCTAAGTCGGCCTTACTTATCACCGGGGATATGGTTTATGAGTATCCGACCGGGAGCGCTAACGGGATTGCTGTTACTTATCTAGGACACAGAGATAGCCCGCAACTAGTCATGAAGACTATTGAAGATTTCGCTGAGGATGTTGCGGGGGATAAAATCCTGTGGGATAACGGGGAAATATTCACGATTGCGGAACGTAAGAACCAAAATTATGTAACTGTCGCTGAAACCCGTCAAAGCATTGCGAATTACGGTGCGGTGAAACTTTATGATGCCGACGCCATCTGTCTTGAGGCGCTGAAATTTACAATTAAGTTGGATGAAGATTTTCCAGCGGTCGTTGCCCCGGAAGATGATTTTTCCAGTGATCCCGCAATTAAAATTTTGCTTAATCATACAGCCTCCACTGGGGACACCGATTCAGTCGCTGCTTTTTATGATTGTTTTAAGTCGGTCTCCATGGAACGGATCGACTTGAAGGTTATGGCAACCGGATTAGCGGATATCAAAGCCCGCGGTGATTTGGCGATGATCAATACGGCAAATCCTTTTAATCCGTTTGGACAGACACCAAACGTGCCGGCACGGTTTTATTTGGCCAATTCGGAGATTTGTGAGAAAAAATTGGATTCCTTACAATTCAATATTACCTGGGCGGAGAAAGTATACCTTAACGAGGACGGCTTACCGGATATGGGGCAATATTATTACGCTTATTCCCACGCAGGGTTATCCGGAATTGGGACCATCCAAAATACTGATTTTGAAGTAAAGCTGCAATTTTTGGATGACCGCGCCTGGGTTTCATTTACCGATGAACCGCGAGATTTATTTAGCAATGCCTGGATTTATCCGGATTTAAATGCCCAAACGTATCGAGGAGCGTTATTTGGTGTCAATGAGGAGCTCCCGAATGATCCTTTGGACTGGCCGCGTTATTATAAACTGGAACTTTCCAATCAGAGTTTTATGAAGGATCGTTATAGTGATCTGTTAACCGAAAGCGTCCAAGCTACACGGAGTATAGAGACGGCTCAGAGCAATTATGACACTGTGGCCAAGGAGATTGCGAACTATGGGGAACAAATCAAAGCAGCTAAAGAAGCCGAGGCAGAAGCGCGGGTTAACGGAGAGACATATTATCAACCGGTCATCACTGATCCCGGAGATTTGCCGGTATTACCGCAAAACGATAAGGATATCAGCAGGCTGATGATTAATTCGCCTTATACGCCGACCATCCAATCCATCACGATTGACTATACGGCTTCGGCTAAATTGAAATTGGATAGTGCCACCGAAAGTGATGATACGGATATGCTAGTCAGTTTCTTCCGCTTTCATCCATTTGGGTACGAAGAAATGGACCATACCGATGATCAGGACAATTACTTATTGCCCCAATATGACCAGGATGGTTATTTAATGATCGGTATCTCGGACTTGGAACCGTCCCAGACAGTTTCTTTGCTATTCCAATTAGTTTCGGGCAGTGGTGATGCAAGCCTCACGGCGCCGGAACTCACCTGGAGCTATCTGGTTACGAATCAATGGGTATCTTTTGAAAATTCGGAGATTTTAAAGGATAAAACATATGGCTTACAAGATACCGGGATTATCCGTTTCAGTATACCGGACGGGGCGACCACCACGCATACAATTTTGCCGGGAAATCGGATTTGGATTAGAGCGGAAGCGGCGCAAAACATTGATGCGGTTCCTGATATTTTGGATATCCGGGCACAGGCGGTCCGCGTTACCTATGTCGCTCAGGATAATGACCCGGAACACTTGGCTACACCGCTTCCTGCCGATAGTATCACGGAACTGGAGACCCGAGACGCGGATATTAAAGAAATTGAACAACCCTACACGTCATTTGACGGGAAAATGGCCGAGACTAGCAATGATTTTTTCATCCGTGTCAGTGAACGGTTAAAGCACAAAAATCGTGCTCTTACGTTGGATGATTATGAAAAATTAATATTGGCTCAATTTCCTCAGATTTATAAGGTTAAATGTGTACCCCAGGAAGAATTGGCCTCATTAGAGCCAGCGAGTCAAGGGAAAGTGGTTATTGTGGCCATCTTGAATAACTCCAATTCAGCGCCATTTTTCCCGCTGAAGCCGAAAACGCCGGTCAATCTCCTGGATGATATTGCGGAGTACGTGGAGGATTTGATGCCGCCTTTGGTCAATGTGACGGTCCGTAATCCGAGGTTTGAGGAAGTAACTTATCGTCTGGCGGTTAAATTCACCGATGGCTATGACAGAGGGTATTATACCAATCAGCTGAATGAGGATATCAAAAGTTATTTATCACCCTGGGCTTATGATCAGGATGAGGCGATTAATTTCGGCAGTTCGGTTTATAGCTCCTCACTTATTAATTATTTAGAAAATAAGGAGTATATAGATTATGTGGCTAACTTGAATCCGATGAAGCAGACGATTGATCACGATACCTATACGGAATCAATTGCGCTTTTTTTAACAGATGATAATGTGGTGACCACCAAATACCATGATTCCATTTTGGTTTCCGCCGAAGACCATGTGATCGACGTCATTACGACCGAGTATTATGATCCCAGCGCCTTTCAGGGGATTGGCTATATGAAGGTCGAAAGTGATTTTTGGATTGCCCGTCCCGGAGCGACATTCAGCGTGGGACTGGGTGAAATGGAGATCGAGGCGTGGCCGGTATTACGATATGCTTTTTCGGAACTTAAGATCAACGTCGCCGTCATAGCAACCATCAATGGGAACTCATACACGAATGACAATTTGGGCACTCAATTTTCACGGGCAGATTCCCAACGAATTTGGGAGGCCTTAAAGGCAGCCGGATACATTGATGAAACGGGAAATGTAATCACCAACGAAGATCTGTATGCGGACGATTTTTACCTCTTGGGTGAGGAAGGAAAGTTTGTGAAATATTTGCAGGATAATTTAAGCGGATTTACATTTCAAATTAAAGCTTCCAACTTTAATCCGGATGCCAGGAGTCAAGATGAATTCAGTTATGAGGTACAGGAAATTGACACGGATGGGCTTGAGACCGCAGTTGTCAATATTTTAAAAGAAGGTCTTGCGTTTAATGGCATCAGTCAATATCCGTTTACGGTGTACTAAAGGATAAGGAGAGGAACAAATGGCTACAACCAAACAAAGGACTCGCGAAGAGTTATATGATCTGTTCCGGCAGGGAGCGATTCCTTCCGGAGCGGATTTTTCGGATTTGATTACATCACAAGTGAATATTAAGAATGATGGGATTGGGATCTCCGGGAACTCGGATGATCCCATTTGTTTTACAGCCCACGGAGATCAAGAGAATTTTTTGGACTTTGCCGATACCGGAGGCAATAAAAAATGGCGTTTATCCGGTTATGATGAAGCCATTGATACGGAAGGCTTTAATATCACTGCGGATAGCCAAAGCAAACTGTTTATCCAACGAGAAACCGGCAATATTGGAGTGGGCACTGACGAACCCAAGGCTAAAGTGCACATTATCCAGACCGGCTCCACCAATATTTTGGAAATTGATGATGAAGGGAATGATGAGACCCCTCTGGTGATTACTTCCGACGGTTCGGTTGGCATCGGCACCGCTGAACCCAGCGCTAGACTTCATTTGAGTTATTCCGGAAGCGGTGATATTTTACGGGTGGATGACACCAGTGATGATACAACTCCTTTGATAATCGACGATACCGGCAATATCGGGATTGGGTATGATATTCCCCAAACTAAACTAGCCGTCAACGGAGGTGTGGCCATCGGTTCTAACGATAAAGATCCCGGCAGTGGTAATCTTTATGTCGCTGGAAATATAGAAGTAGCCGGGACCGTTGTTTTGTCCACCAGTTCCAAAGGAATTGAACTTGACGGACCGCTGACTTCCAACGATACTGAGGTTGTCATCAAGGATAATGTAATAATTATGAAAGATTCATCTCAGGCCAGTTCGGACGGCAATCTGACTGTGGCTGGAGATACTACTCTGGGAACTTACAATGCTGTTTATGAAAATCAAAGTGTGCTAACCATTAACGGCCGAATCGAGAGCGGAGGTGATGCAATATCTGGAGACCAACAGTATGAACTGGAGATAAATCAGATTTTTACTGTAGACCGGAAAAAACTTTTAGCAAAGGTGACCGGGGATTTAACTGTAACAGGAAATGTTACCTTAGGAGATTCTCAATCGGATGCGATTTATCTAAATGGCCTTCTGAGTTCAACAGTTGGGGAACTAACTATTGATGACGATCTAAAGGTAAATGGGAGCGTTATTTTGGGAGATCAGCAATCAGACGCAATTTACCTTAATGGAACAATTAGCTCCAGCGTCGGCGATGTAATTATTAATGATAGTTTGATAATCAATGAATCAGTTACCTTAGGAAATTCCCAATCGGACGCTATTTATCTGAATGGCACAGTGAGTTCTGGCGTGGGTAATATAATCATCGATGATAGTTTGGTTGTCAATGACTCGGTTACTTTGGGGAGTTCATTATCCGATAGTATTTATTTGAATGGCACCATTAGTTCAACATTGGGTGATGTAACGATTAATGATAATTTGACAGTTACTCAGAGAACGTCGATGAATACTGCCGCAATTCAGAGTTTACAATTAAGTTCAGGCGCTACTATATCTGAGATTTCTACGGATACTGCTTTGTCAGGAAATAGTGACTCTGCAGTTCCCACAGTAAGAGCAGTAAAAAAGTATATTGATAACTGTATGGCATCAATTAAAACATTATATGCTTAAGGAGGAGAACGGCAATGCCGGACATTAAATTTTACAAAGTGCTATCAAATGGTAGTTCAATTCCAAGTTCATATGAACCAACAAATATTCCGAACTGGAGTTGGACTGATGATCCCGTAAGCGCGGGGATGCCCATAAAGGCAGTTCATGTTCAGCAGATAAGGGATACACTTAAAAATAATTATTTATATTGTGCTTGCACTTGCGATTGCACTTGTACTTGCCAGTGCCAATGCACCTGCACCTGTACTTGTACCTGCACTTGTACTTGCCACTGGTGCTTTAACTATTAGGACAACTTTTTACTCAATATGTACTTTAGCATAGTTGGTTTAACAAAGGAGGCGGCATAAATGAATTTTGTAATTATTAATATTAAAAATACCCTGCCTACATCTCCCGTAATCTTAACCAAGGATTCTGGAGATAAATTATTCCTAAAAAAAGGGGATCGGGAAATCTATTTAGATTCATTAGACACAACTGTAGATAATGTTTTACCAGATATGGGAAGCTCGATTGGCAATGTGATTTTTTTGGTTGAACCAGAGTTTCAAATTGATTCTGTTCTTAAGACGAATACGGAATCTGGGATATTTAAGTTTAAGGAGACAGAATTGATAAGCAATATTGATGTTACAATAACTACTTTGGGCGCTGATCAAGTTATTTCCTTTTATCTTGATGATGCCAAAATTGCGAAAAGATTTGTGGAAAAAAAGATTTGTGGAGAACTTTATTTGCTAAATTCTGCGGAAGATACCACTCTACCGTTCTATCCCCAATTGAAGGAGGCTTATATATTTTCTTCAGGCTTCGTTGAAGTGGGTTTTGCGGGTTTTCTAGAGTGTGGAAATACTATTTCTTCCCCATCAGCCAGTATCACCGATCTTACTGTTGATGCCACTGATAAAAAACCGGCTAATATTGAAAATACGGGTGCTGTTTTTGAAATCTCTCTTTGGAAAAAGTACCGGCTGGATTTTGAGCCCGATTCCGGGATGAATGTAATTCGGATGATTAGGGGGAAAAAAGAGGTCAAAGATGGAGCTGGTAATGTATTTTGGGAGATTCATGATGAGATTTTCAAAATTTATGTGGGGAAGGAGTAGAAATGGATATATTAACTCTTTTACGGGATAAGGGATATTTATTTCAAGCGGATGAACCCGGATTTTTTATGCATTGTGCCGATGCCACGTTGGGATATCGGACATGGCATGCGGATATCCGTTCAATACCCAAAGGGACTAAAGCTCCCTTTGGGTTAATTTTTGCCCGGAAATGCGATACCAAAGGAGCAGAAACTCTTTTTAACAGGTTGCGAAAGAATTGGAATGAACTGAATTGTGCTCCTGAGGTTTTAACTCTAAACACTTCGAAATGCAATTTGAATTGCCCGTATTGTATCGTTGGGGTTCAAGAGGCAAGTGAATTCCGGTTACCCAGTATCGAACAGATTGAAAATGTTTTTAAATTGTTTCCACTTAGACGAGTAGTTGTTACCGGTGGAGAACCGCTTTCGGAAAAGGAAGAATTCAGTAAGATTTTGGAATGGCTCATCGGTAAGATTGATAGATGTGATGTTGCCACGAATGGACTTGCCTGGGATGAGAACCTTTGGCCTTTGCTCTCAAAATGCGGCTCGCAATTTGATCTATCGATGCGTCTTTCTTTATCCGAAAGTCTATCCCACATGAAACTTTCGGAATTTGAAAGTAAGATTTTGCCGAGAGCGAAGGATAATCCTCAAGTAAAGATCAATCTAAATTTTCTTCCAAATCACGATGGCAGTGGATTGTTACGCTTTCTGAAACGAGTCAATCAACTTGAACTTCCGGCCCATATTACGGTAACGCCATCTTATTTAACTGAATCGAAGCTTTCAAATTCGGTTGAATTTGATATTGGGAGTTATTTGAAAGAGATGATTGAAGTCGTTGAGAATGAAGAGGAATACCTACATAATGTCAATATTGAATCAGGCAATAGCCTTGGATTGTTGACGCATGATCTCCAACTTTTAGGATGCAAGCGCAAAACAATAGCTTTATCGGACAAAGGGTTTGCCATTTGCAGTATGTTTTTATGTGAGGGAAAAATTTTTAAGGGTCCTTTGGAGGCTGCTTCCTACGCATGGGGAAGTTTGGTTGACTTGTGCCGTAACTGTGATCACTATCCGGATCGGTGTATAGAGGCAATTCAATCAGACCAATGTTCCAAGTTTGGGTCCGATTGTAATCGGTGCCCAATTGTTTATATTTGTACGTTACGTTGCCCCTATGTCTTCGGTAGCCAAAAAGGTAAAGGTGTTTGTGTTGGAGATACAGACCTTGAATGCTTGGGATATCCACTTTTAAGAATTTTTGGTTATTGGCTTATGTATCATAATAAACCATGGGATCAAGTTCAAGGGGAGACTATCAGCAGGGAAAATAACATGTAAAAAAGGAGAGTAATATCATATGAATAACAGAATAGAAACAGCCAATATTTATCTAACGGAAAATTGCAATCTTCGATGTGATTACTGTTATGAAAACCATAATGCTGTATTGATGGAGCCTCGGGTGATGAAGCAGGTGATCAAATTTTGTTGTGAACAAGCCCAAGACCAATTCAGATTTTGGCTCTTTGGCGGAGAGCCCTTTTTGGTTGAAGACAGTATTTATGAGTTTATTTCGGAGGCAATTTCAATGGCCAGGTCAAAAGAGATTACTCCAAAATTTAATGTACTTACGAATGGGACAATCTTTAGTGAAACGTTTGCCGAGTTTTGGAAATCCCACGGATGCGTAGCCATGCAAGTGAGTTTGGATGGAATTGGGGCTGCACATGATCAGCACCGAAAGACTAAGAATGGAGAACCTACTTTTGATAGGATTATTGAAAATATCAAAAAGTATCTCACCTACCGGCGGGATCTGCATGTAAGGCTTACCGTAATGCCAGATACTGTAAAGTATCTTTTTGAATCAATAGCCTATATTGTCGATCTGGGTGTAAGATCCTTCGCTTTTATGCCAGTACACGAAGTCGAGTGGAAACCGGATCAGATTAAGACGTATCAGGAAGAATTTAAGAAGATAGTTGATTTATATGTGGATTTAATTCAAAGGAAAGAAAAAGCTTACTTTAGCAATATCCGATTGAACTATCCGGGGGAATACTATCAGGAGATGCCTTGTGGTGCCGGAAATGTATTTGTAGCTATAACTCCGGATGGATCCATTTATCCTTGTCACCGTTTCGTCTATTTAAACGATCATGGAGCTTCTTTTAAAATCGGGAATGTATTTGACGGTTTCGATCAAGAGAAGAAAAAGCTTTTTGACGACATTAAAATAAATCAACTGAAGGGTTGTTCGGATTGCAAAGTAAAAAATTGTAACCGCTGTATTGCAATGAACTGGTTAATGAATCAAGATATCTATGACTCTACGCGAAAGGGCTATTGTGATTTACCAGTGATTCATGATGAAGCTGCTATCAAAGTCTATAATTATTTGGATCGTTTATATCTTTGGGCAAAAGAAAAGGATGTGCTGAACGAATATCCCTTTGTGAAAAAGCTTATTGAAGATAATGAATATTGCTTCCATATTTAAAAAACCAGTTATTTACGGTAAAGGAGAATTACATGATTAGAGAACAATTGGAGCAACGTCTTATCCAACTCAAAGAGGAAATTGTAAACGGCCGGAAGATGCTGATGGAGATTCAGCAACGTGAGACGAAGCTACGTGAAACTTTGCTACGAATCAGCGGGGCCGCTCAGGTACTTGAGGAGGAACTGAAAAAGATTTCAGACAGTAACGAAATAGGAGAGAATGAAGATGCCATCTAAAGAAAGAAAAGCTTTATATGATCTATTTGCGACAGGGGATAAACCATCCGGTGATGATTTTGCCGATCTTATTGATTCTATGATTAATATTACTGACGATGGTATTGGTGTTTCAGAGAACGGCGAGCCAATGGAGCTCCTTGAACAAGGAGAGAAAAAGCGATTATTGGATTTTTCAAGCAGCAAGGATACTCCAGTTTGGCGAATCAATGATCTATCCAGCAATGGAACCTTAAATGGACTTAATATCTCGTCCAATAATCAAAGTAGACTATTTGTCAACAAAGATAATGGCTTTATTGGATTCAACAATGAGGTTCCTGCCGCGCAGGTGCATATTATACCCGACTTGGGTTGTCCGGCTTTACAGGTGGATACCGTGAATAACCACACGGCACTGGCAATCGATAAGAACGGAGAAATAACGATTGGCGATAATGCACTGGATTCCAAGACTCTTACGGTCAATGGAGCAGTGAGTCTAAACGGTAATGCCACAGTAGAAGGCGAACTGAGTGTCGTCCAAGGCATGACTGTTACCGGAGCAATACTTCAAGCCCAGCAAGGGTTAACCGTTAAGAATGGGGCATCCATTGAATCGGGCTTGACGGTTAATAACGGACTTACTGTAAACGACGCTATATTGAATGCCAATGCGGGAATGACAGTGAATGGCTCGGTACTGCAAGCTAATAAAGGGTTAATTGTAAATCAGGGAGTGACGGTTGAGACAGGAACTTTGGAGGCGGATGCCGGGCTTACTGTAAAGGGGGATGTACTCACTGCAGATGCGGGAGCAGTTGTAAGCGGTGCACTTATGACCATCAATGACGGATTGGCAGTAAATAATGGATTAACAGTAAATAATGGTCTCACCATAGACGGGGGGACGGTTAATGTTAATGCCGGTATGATCGCCAATGGTGGACTAACTGTCAATGGCTCAACCTTACAGGCAAATGAGCAAGTTTCACTTGGTAACTCCACGGATGGAACTGTGACATTGAATGGCGAATTGATTGCTAAAAATGGAATTGTGGTTCAGGATTCTTTACTGCAAGCGAAACAGGGAGCGGTTATCAGCGGTGGAGATTTGAATGCCGACGAAAACGTCATTGTAAATGGAACATTAAAAGTAAAAGGCGGATTAACTGTTGACACCAATTTGCAGGCCAACGGTGAGGTAATATTGGGTGCTGCGGATAACGGGGAAGTGACAGTGAATGGAGCTTTGGTAGCGAATAAAGGAATTGAGGTGAAAGAAACAGCGCTACAAGCCCAAGCAGGCGCAGAAATTAATGGCGGATTAACAGTCAACAATGGAGCAGCCATTGAAACCGGAGTTTTAACTGTCAATGAGGGCTTAACCTTAACGAAGGGTTCAACTTTAAACGCTAATGGGATCGTTAATATTGGTAATTCCGATAACGGGACTGTTACGGTTAATGGAGAGTTTCATGCCGTTAATGGAGGTGTGGTTAGCGGTTCGGAGCTTGTAGCACAAGATGGCCTCAATGTTTTAGGAACCTTCAATGCTCTTAATGAATCGAACTTAGGAACAGCAACGATTGAAACGCTCAATGTAACTAACATCAATATTAGCGAAAATTTGGGACTTACATCGGTTGCTCTTGATTCACTTACTTCGACGGATGCAGAAATTGATAGTCTCATAATTAGTGATGAGCTTGATATCTATGGTAATTGCCAGGTAACTGATAATATCGTTTTAGCAGGAGGAAAATTGATAGTAACCTATGAGGGTGACAAAACGGTATCTCCAAAGGTGATTATCAATAAAGGCACTGTTACCAGCGGCGATGGACATTTTGATATTATTATTAATGATAATAAAGAAATAGCTATTACTTATGATGACTCATCCGATCTAAGTTATTTTATAAGCGACTGGAAAACTTATCAAAAGAATTGCGCCGAGAAAGCCGAAGGTTTTAATTTTCGGCAAGTCGGTACTGGTTCATGGAAGATGAGAGACCAGATTGTAGACTTAAGTCCTTTGGGAAACACTTTTTATGAATATCGGATTATTGAAAACGGACTTCGTATAATATACGCCGGGACACCATCCGATACTCCTAAAGTGATGATTTTGGAAAATACCAAAGATACCAATACCAAACAATTTGATTTTTGGATTATGGATTTAACTTTAGCGATATTATATCCCGATGATTCCGAATATCGGACTGTTGGACAACTTCTTAATGATTGGGGTAAGTGGAAGAATAATAATCAAGATCTTGCGGCTGATTTTGAAATTCAACAAACAGACGATACTGATTGGCGAGTGGCTGATATTCCAACGGCCCAGGAATTGGTTTCTACTACGGGAGGAATAAAAGAATATACTACGACAACTTTAGGAAAAGGTAATATCGCTATGGGTGTTGACAAAATAATAGTTAGCTATAGTGGCCCCCAAGAAGACACTCCAGAACTAATTATTCAGCCGAACACTACAAATAATTTCAATATTACGATTAGTGTTGATAAGGTAATGACGATTTTATATCCGGCTGATAAATCGGGTACTGTGGATAAACTTATTACATACTGGGAAGGGCTTGATTCGACGGCAAAGGATAATTTCTCGATTGAAAAATATGATATTACGAATGCGACTGTAACCGATACGAGTCAAGACTTAGCTGTCAACACGGAAAATAAAATATTTAACCAGGGAATCATCAGAACAAACGTTGCAACAATTGATGGCGATTTGAAATTCGGCAATTCGAGTATTGTAATTAGTACAATCTCGAATAGTGATTCTTTAGCCGAAAATAGTGATACTATTTTGACAACTCAAAAAGCGGTTAAAGCTTATATTGATAGTGGATTGTCACTTAAAGCAGATACATCGACAGTGAATGATGCAT
>DNPQ01000172.1:2556-11981 GCA_003501335.1 Bacillota bacterium | reverse complement strand
CGATTGGTTGAAGAAACCGGTAAAGCTAAACCAATTATAGAATTTAATGGCCTCCAAATCAACAAGAACGGGCATTACGTATCGGTAGACGGTAATGTCATTGATTTAAGCCCCAAAGAATATGAACTATTACTTTACATCGTAGAGAATGAAGGCGTTGCGCTAAGCCGGGATCAGATTTTAAATGCTGTGTGGGATTTTGATTACTTTGGTGACAGCAGGACTGTGGATACGCATATCAAAAAGCTCCGTTTAAAGCTGGGGGCAAAAGGCGACTATATCCAAACCGTTCGCGGATTTGGATACCGCTTTGAGGTGAAAAATGATGACCAGCTCGATTAGGACCAAGCTTTTCTGGGGAATCAGTTCTTTAATCATTTTTTTTGTGTTATTATCGATATTCTTGAATTTAAATTTATTGACCCGATATCATTTAGCCCAAAAAGGCAGGGCTCTCTATCATGAATATCTTTATATCAATAAAATTTACCGCGGCAATGCCGAAAAACTAATTCCCCGGTTTGAAAAATTAACCCATACCCATGGAACTGATATCTTGATCCTGGATAAAAACTTCAGAGTCAAATATGCCTTCAATCCCAGGCCGCCGGGACTGTCACCCCAGCCGATGCACGATGATAAGCCCAAAGTTCCGCGTTTTATCGTCCAAACAACTGATTGGTCAAAACCGTCTTATTATGTAAATATCAGACGATTCAATGAGAATGTTCAATTTCTGAACTTTACAGCTACTTTGCGAAATGGCGACCATCTGTGGATGGGTACTCCGCTACCCGAAATTCAGGAAAACGTTGCTATCTCCAATCAGTTTTTTTTGCTGACTGGAATTCTAACCTTGATCATCGGAGGTGTTTTTACTTCATTCTATTCGAAAAGATTTACTAAACCCATTCTGGAATTGAATGCAATTGCTCAAAATATGGTAAAGTTAGATTTTTCCAAGATGTACCCGGTCAAAACCCAGGATGAAATTGGCGAACTCGGGCAAAGCATCAACTCGTTGTCTGAGCAATTGGGAAAATCCATTCATGACCTGCAAAAGGCCAATCAACTATTGCAACTGGATAACGAACATCAGAAAAAGATCGACGAAAATCGCAAGGAGTTTATCTCCAATGTATCCCACGAATTAAAAACACCGATAGCCCTGATCCAAGGCTACGCCGAAGGCCTTAAGCTGAATGTCGTCGATAATGAGCAAGATAAAAATTTTTACTGCGAAGTCATTATCGATGAAATTACCAAAATGAATAAGCTGGTGCGCAATTTATTGGATTTGTCGGAAATAGATTCCGGATGCATGGTGCTTGATACGGAAGTATTCGATTTAGCCCAGCTCTCAGAGGATGTCCTTGATAAATATCAGCTAATAATCAAAGATAAAGCCATCGGCCTGGAACTGTATAAAGATCAAGATGCTTATGTCTGTGCGGATATTTATCGTATTGAACAAGTCCTGGTCAATTATATCAATAACGCGATCGGACATATTCATGGCGATAACCTATTGCAAATTTCCATTACCGTCAAAGACCGTCGGGTCAAAGTTTCCGTTTTTAACTCCGGTGACCCCATCCCGGAAGATGCCTTGGATAAAATATGGTTTAGCTTTTATAAAGTTGATAAGGCGCATACCCGCTCCTATGGTGGAACCGGTTTGGGATTATCGATCGTTAGAGCGATTATCGAACAGCATCAGGGCAATTTCGGAGTTATCAACCGGTCCAACGGCGTAGAGTTCTGGTTTGAATTACCACAGGGAGCAGTTATTCAGCAAGTTTCGTAATGTAAACTAAAAGAAGGTTTTTTAAAGCAATTATCAAAATATATAATTTACCATCAGCACGAAAATAAAAACTCTGCGTTATTTATTTCCGTGCTTTTTTATGGATTACCCACAAATTCACTTTAAAACCTTTACGGGTCAACACGATTGAAATGGAGCTCCCACCATGTTAATGGAACAATTGCAAGTTACCGCTGGAGATGTTACTTTCGAAAAAGCTGTCTCATTTTATAATTCAGGTGCAATCAAGTCTTATTCATTCAGCGATCAGAACGGACACTATCAACTGAGAGCCATTGTCAAAGAAAAAAACGCCTATGGCGTCGATATTAATCTGGACTTAACGACCAGCCAATTCAAAATCAATCCCTATTGTACTTGCTCTGCCGGCGGTCATCAGCTCTGCGAACATGCCACCGCTGTAATCTATCAATTTTTGGCCAATGACCTTCCCAAGCTCAATCCCGCCAGAATTAAATCCGGTAAACCCCAAGGCATTGAGCAATTAAAAGCCCTGAACTCCGGGCCGGATAAGCAGGCCCTCTCATACCAAATCGGAGGCTTAGATACCGCAGGGGAATCTTTTCAAATAACACTTACAGCCGGTGAAGGGGAATCAATTTTTGCCTCTCATTTGATTGACTGTTTAGGGGATGTAAATTACAGTCCTCATCAAAGAGAAAAACTATTGAAAGCTTTAAACAGTTTCGATTTTCTGGTGCTGAATTATTTAGAAAATAATTTTTCCAGCAAAGATTTGGCCCTAAGAGCCGTATTCTTACCCAAATCCAAGGCCAATCTGGAACTCATCCTCTCTATAATTGAAAATCATCAAGCCGTCAATCATCAGGGACAGCTTTTAAAATTAGGCGATATTTTAAAGCCCCAGGTATACCTGAACGGTTCGGAAAGCTGCTTACAGTTCGACTATGATTTAAATGAATTCCAGTTTTTGGGGATTTTAAATCCAGAATTAAATTATGTTTTGGCTGGCGATACGCTTCATCTTATCGAAAGAGGCGGTTTGGAACAGTTGGCCGATAATAAAATCATCATCGCACCCGAACAACTTGGTGAAACACTTTTTGAAATCTTACCCCAACTGGGTGAAAAAATCAATTTAGAATTGGGGCCCGAATTCAAACTGCAAACATTGAAACTACAGCAACCGGAAATCCGGATTGATTTTGGCTATCAAAAAAATTCAAACCGGATCCTTTGCAATCCGATGGTTAGAATCCATGAACAAATCTATCAAGGTCAAGATTGCCGACAAGTGCTAACCGAAGATTTTTCTTACCAGCGTTCCAATACAGATCCTAAGCAATGGTCAATAATCGATCGCCAGCCTTTACAAAACTTACTTCGTTTTCTGGAGCGCAACAAATTTGAATACACTGCCGGTCAGTGGCAAATTTGCGAGCAGGGACCGTTATTAAAGTTCATGCTGAACGGAATGGAAAACTTACCCGTTGATTGGCAGGTCACCACCGATGCTACTTTCAAAAATTTCAAAATCACTCCGCTGACCCTGGAACCGCAAGTTAAGGTAGAAATGAAATCGGATATCGATTGGTTTGATCTACAGATTTATTATAACCTGGGCGGGAATACATACAGCCATCAGGAAATTCTGCGCATGCTGGAAAAAACCCCCGAAGGGAACTACATCAAAGCCGGTAATCAATGGTTTTACATTGCCGGAGCAACCCAATTTGACTTTTTAGAACGGGCATTGGTTGATCACGCTCAAAATGCCGGACCCCTTCGCCAACAAAGTTATCATCTGCCGTATTTGCGCCAATTATTACAGGAACAAGGTATCACTCTCCAGGGTAATACCTTGTTTGACCAATTTGCAACCGACATCAGTCATGAGCATCCCATTACCGCTTCCCCAGTGCCCGATACTTTGCAGGGAGAATTGCGTTCTTACCAAAAAGAGGGTTATTACTGGTTGCGTTTTTTGCATCAATACCATTTCGGCGGTATTCTAGCCGACGATATGGGCCTCGGGAAAACCGTCCAGGTATTGACACTGATCAAAAGTTTAAAGGACCAAAGCTCATCTCTAATCATTTGTCCGCGCAGTCTTCTTTACAACTGGGCTGCCGAAATTGAAAAATTTTATCCCAAAACCGCCTATCTGGTTTATTACGGCTCCCCCGAAGTCCGGTCGAAACTGAAGACTTCTTTTGATAAACAGGAAATCATTATTACGACTTATGATATTATCGTAAGTGATATCGACTTGCTGGCTGATTATCCATTTTATTATTGTATCCTGGATGAAGCGCAACAAATTAAAAATTACCGGACCGAAAGGGCCCAAGATTGCAAAAAAATCAAAGCCGGTTTCCGCTTGGTTTTAACCGGTACTCCGATAGAAAACCGTTTGGAAGATTTATGGTCTTTATTTGATTTCCTCATGCCCGATTACTTAGGGAGCCAAGGCCAATTTAAAACCGCCTACGTTGAAACCGCCAAAAGACCCGGCTCAAAAAAATTGGCGATCTTAAAACAAAAGATCGCCCCGTTTATGCTCAGACGGGAGAAGGCAACTGTGCTTCCTAATCTGCCGCCTAAAGTCACCATGATCCGGAATGTACTGATGTCCCAATTACAGGAGGACACCTACCGCAGCATTCTAAAAGAAGTAAAACAGGCCATCATCAGCTCCATTGCCAATGTAGGATTGGAAAAATCCCGATTAACCGTATTATCGGCTCTAACCAAGCTCCGCCAACTTTGTGATCATCCCAGTTTAGTCCTACCGGAAGTGAGCACCGGGGAAGATTCGGGTAAAATCGATGCCTTAATGGAACTCATCGATGAAGCAGTGGGCGGCTACGGTCCGGCTCAACATAAGATAGTCGTCTTCAGCCAATTCGTAAGGATGCTGCAATTAATCCGGGTTAAATTGGAGCAGGCTGGAATAAACTATGCTTACCTGGACGGCTCAACCTCCGACCGCATGGAACGAATCCAGTATTTTAACAACACGCCCGAAATACCCGTCTTTTTGATTAGTCTGAAAGCCGGCGGCGTCGGAATCAACCTAACCGCCGCCGATACAGTCATCCATACCGACCCGTGGTGGAACCCGATGATCGAAGAACAAGCCACCGACCGGGTCTACCGGATCGGGCAGCAAAAGCAAGTCATGGTTTATAAACTGATCACGGTAGGCACGGTGGAAGAAAAACTGCTTCAATTACAAAATCGTAAAAAGGCAATTTTTGATGCCATGATTCAAAATCAGGATGAGCCCTTGACAAGTTTAGCTTGGGAAGATATTCGAGAATTATTCGAACTGGACGATTCATGCCTTCAATCTGGAAAGAATGTGCTATAATAGATCGGGTGATTTTTTTGCTACTCGAAAACTTAAAAACCCGAGCGGGAGAACAGATTTATCAAAGGGGAGTCACGTATTATACAGGGGACCGGATCCGTCAATTTTCGGTCACTCCCTTAGAAAATCATATCCATCGGATCCAAGCGGTCGTCCAGGGAACCAAAAGTTATATCGTTAAATTAACTGTCCGTATCTTGCATAATCAACTCAAGATCGACAGTTATTGTTCCTGTCCTTATTCCTGGAACGCCCTATGTAAACATGAAGTGGCCGTACTATATAAATTTATTCATGAGGAGTATTATGAACTGACCCCTTATGAAAGTCAGCGGGCGCCTAAAATGAACGGCTTTGACTCTTTAAAGCAATTCACTTCCCAAGAAAGCCGACCAGCCGATATCCTTACCTATGAATTAAAAGGCTTACAAAAACTTTCAGGCACTAATTTTAGAATCCAGTTAATCGGCGGTCCCTCCCAACAGAAAGCCATCAAGACCCTGATCGAAGAAATGGACCACGAAAATACCAATTCTTATTTATCTGAACGTTTATTACGAAACTTTGACCAATTTGATCAACTGGTTATCGAACATCTGCAAAAAATTTATACCCGGAAGACACCCGAAAAAGGTCTGATCTTTTTCGCCAAATCCCATGAAAATCTCGACTTTATTATTTCTTTGTTATCCAGCCGCCAGGTTTTGCTTGATGAATCCGTGCCAAGGTCTTTGACTTATGGCGCTGTTTTGAAACCCCGGCTGATTTTCAGCGGCAATGAGCGCCACCTTAAAATGACTGTCGACGACTCCGATTTATTGGCTGAAGGCTTTTATCATCCCGATCTGGATTGTCTGCTCAAAAACAATGTACTTTATCAAGTGGAAAATCGGGCAGCCAAAGAAATCCCGCCCGAATTCGAGATTTCCTCTCAAAAGCTCGGCGCCTTTTTATTTGAAATTTTACCCAAATTAAGGCAAAAAATCGATTGTGTCCTGCCTCAAGAACTGATAAACCAACACTTAAATCTGATTGAGCCGAAGATTCGGCTTGACTTTGATTATAGCGGAGAGCAAATTATTTGCCATCCTCAGATTCAAATCAACGATCAGATTTATGACGATAAAGATAGTTTGCAGCTGGCCTCTTCCGAGCCCGTTTATTCTCGTTCAACTGAAGATGCCCGGCAGTGGACTACCATTGACCCCGGGGCCTTACAGCGCTTTGTTGATTTCTTGGAGTATTATAATTTTAAAGTATCCCCTGAGGGTCTCACCATTAAAGAACCCGGTCACTTGATTCAGTTCATGATCAATGGTCTGAGCAAGATTCCCTCTGAATGGCAGGTAGTTGCCAGTCAAGATTTTCAAGAATTAAAAATTGCCCCTTTATCTTTGATCCCGGTTGTCGAACTGAACATTGACGATACGATCAACTGGTTTGAATTTAAGATATCTTACAATTTAGGCGGCAAATCCTATACCCACCAGGAAATCCTCAAAATGATGCGGCAGACGGCTGAAGGAGCCCACTATATTCAAGACGGGCAGCAGATTTTCCTGGTTGATGATGCCATCCCGGATCGGCTTGAAAAGGAACTGCCCAAAAAAGGGCCGAACCAGGAGCAAACGCAGGCTGAATTATATAACTTGATGTTTTACCGCCAATTATTCCAGGAACAGGGAATCGCCATCCAAGGCAATGCCCAATATCAGCAATTTGAATCGGACATTGAGCGGCAAAACTTGGTGGAAGATTGCGGGGTCCCTGAAAGTTTTAACGGCGCCTTAAGGCCTTACCAAAAAGAAGGTTTTAATTGGTTGCGCTTTTTGTACAAATATAAATTTAATGGCATCCTTGCTGATGATATGGGACTTGGTAAAACTCTCCAGGTTTTAACCTTAGTGAAAAGCCTAGCAATCCAAAAACCTCACCTGGTGGTCTGCCCGCGGAGCCTTATTTACAACTGGGCCGCCGAAATCGATAAATTTTACCCCGGTACGTCCTATCTCGTTTATCACGGAGTGCCTGAAGAACGGGCCGTCATGCGGACGGCCTTTGACAAACAAGAAATTATCATCACGACTTATGATATTTTAGCCCGCGACAGCCAATTTTGGCAAGACTGCCTTTTTGGTTATTGCATTCTCGATGAAGCCCAACATATTAAAAATCATTTGACAGTCCGCGCCAGAGAGGTCAAACGGATTCGGGCCGACCACCGCCTGGTCATGACCGGGACCCCCATCGAAAACGGACTTGAGGAGTTATGGTCGATCTTTGACTTTCTGATGCCGGGTTATTTGGACAGTCAACCCAAATTTACCGCCCGATATGTCACGCCACTCCGCAAGGCGCCGGGTGATCAGACCGGCCTGAACCGGCTGCGCCAAAAGGTGGCTCCCTTTATTCTGCGCCGCCGCAAAGAGGAAGTTCTAACCGAACTCCCGGAAAAAATTACCACCATCCAGAATGTCTATATGACCAAACTTCAAGAGGATCTGTATCATACCATCCTTAGCGAGTTGAAGGAAGAGATTATCCAAACCATATCCAGCCGGGGACTGGCCAGTTCTCACATTACGGTCTTAGCGGCCCTGACCAAATTACGCCAGGTCTGTAACCACCCGAAGCTGATATTGCCGGATAGCGATCCTTCGGTCGAGTCCGGAAAGCTGGAAGCCTTGATGGAGCTGATCTATCAAGCCACGGACGCCGGCCATAAAATCGTTATCTTCAGCCAATTTGTCAAGATGTTGAGGCTGATTGAAGGGAAATTTCAGGCCGAAAAAATCCGCTATGAGTACCTGGACGGCTCCACCCGGGACCGCATGGAACGGATTAACCGCTTTAACCAGACCCCGGAGATTCCTATTTTTTTGATTAGCCTCAAAGCCGGCGGTTTGGGCATTAATTTAACCTCGGCCGATATCGTCATTCATGTCGATCCCTGGTGGAATCCGATGGCGGAAAATCAGGCCACCGACCGGGTCCACCGCATGGGCCAGCAGAATCAAGTGATGGTCTATAAACTAATCACCATGGGGACCGTGGAAGAAAAGATTTTGCAACTGCAGCAAAGAAAAAAATCAGTGTTTGACGCGATTATCGAAAATAACCAAAGCCCGTTAAACTCCCTGACATGGGATGACGTCAAAGATTTATTTGAACTGTAATCCGCGATCATCCATTTTAATGGATAATCCGTTGATTTCCACCCTTTTTCGGCAGGAATTGGCATAATTATCTTGAATTAGTAAATGGATGGCTTATGCCATCCATTTCGATAAAATTTGAAAAATGGAGGTATTTTCGTGAAAAGATCGGCAATTATACTGATTTTAACTTTCCTGCTTCTTTTGTCCTTTGCCACCTTGGCCTCAGCTGAAGTTTTGTTTGGCGTGACTGCGGAAACCGGTCCCATGGATTTAAAGACAACCATTAAAAGTGATTATGCAGCGGCCTATCAACTCGATGGAGTGAATAATATTTCATCCACTCCCACCATGGTGACCCTGACCGGCGATCTCAATTTATTTTTGATTCACATCGGGGCCGAATACGGAACCGGTGACGCCGGTCACGGTTCCACCTTTTCCACGGCTACCGTCAAGGCGGGCTGGGATTTCGGATTACCTGTCCTTTCCTTTTCGCTTTTCGGCGGATATCAGGGCATGACCTTAACCAAGAGCAACTCGGCCAGCGCGTCGCTGGATGACTGTGCTTACTGGGATTTATTCGCCGGATTGGGAGCCCAGGCCAGCTTGGGTCCTATTAGCATTTACGGTACGACCAACATCCCGATTTACGGCCGTTACAGAGATGGTGTCAATTCAGACAACAGCGCGTCCATCGATTATTACAAACTGGGCGTATCTTACGCCCCGATTCCCTTTGTCAACCTTTTCGTGGACTACCGGAAGATGGAAGCCGATTCCAAAGTCATAAAGCTTGAGTCGGACGGCTATCAATTCGGAGTCGGACTTAGTTTTTAACTTACATAGATTCCAAATTAAAGAACGTAACGGTTTATCCATAGGTAGTTACCAAAACACCTATGGATTTTTTTGATCATGAAACACTCTAAACTTGATAAAAACCGGGGCGGATGAATGTACGCGAAACAGTATCCTAAGCTTTTCTCTGGGTCTCCGATCCTCCGGGGGAATCCCAAAATTTTCTCTTCGGTTCAGTAAATTCTCTCTGCCGCCCAGGAAATCGTCTCAGTCGTTCAGATAATTTTCTCTGCCGTCCAGACAATTT
>DNPQ01000172.1:0-2192 GCA_003501335.1 Bacillota bacterium | reverse complement strand
TCAGATGATTTTCTCTGCCGTCCAGTAAATTCTCTCAACGGTTCAGACAATTTTCTCTGCCTTTCCATTAATTCACCAGGGAACATTTTGACAATTACCTCGTTTAAAAATCATAACTCAACTTTCGCAGTAAAAAAAGATGCTAAAACCCATGTATGCCTATGCATAGAGCAAAATAAGAGGATAGGATCGCATTTAGGCGACGTAGAACTAATTTCAAGTATGTCTACATCGGTGTGGGTATGATGCTATACCTAACTATTTCCAAGTTTTACAGGTAAATTTGAACTGCAAAAGTTGAATGGTTCAGACTAAAAAATTCGCGGAGCAACTCAGTATTTTTACTGAACGGTTGCGTATGTCTGAATAATAAATCCGTATAATCAGGCATTTTTGAAAAAGACGGTTAATCCTGAAAATCCTGGTCCTTTCCATCATTCACCAAGAAACATTCTTGCAAATACCTCGTTTAAAAGTATGAAAAGCGAGGTGCGAATTTGAGGAAAATAGCTGCTTATATTGGAATCACCGTGGGATTAATAGGCTGTATCGGATTAATATTTTGGGTCCGGGAACAACGGCAATCTTCAGAAAAACTCTCCATAAAAGATACATCCCTTTGGGTTGAAGAAAATCTTCCTTTTGGGATCGAAAGAAACAATCCGGTGCCTGAAGTCAAACATTGGGATTTCGAAAAGAGGACCTATTACTATTTTAACTGGGGCCTAAAAAATACCGGAGGATATAGTTTAGAAGTAATGGATGTTCAGGAGCATATCATAAAAATAAAAGCCCAAAGTCCACGCAGGGATCAGCTGCGTATTGAAGCGCTTACCTTTCCCTCGCTGCTCCTATCTTTACCCCAGGGCCATTACCGTTATAAAGTCGTCAATGAAAAAGGAGAACGGATGGGAGATATCTTTTTGCCGCCAACCCCTCCTCTGAAATTAACCGTCTTTGTACCGAAGGAAAACGGCCAAATCGCCAGAAGAGAAGTTTTAAGAAATGCAGCTTGTCGTTTCCAAGGAAAACCGGTTGCCCTGATCGCCCTCGAATCGCTTTTTAATCAAGATGAAGTGCAAAACTTTACCAGCCGCGGAATTATACCGGAGAAAGTGATTTGGGAACAGACCCAACGTTTATGGACCGTTCAATTGAGCAAAAATTTTGAAACACTTAATCCCGACGAAAAAAAACTGCTTTGCGAAATGATTCGCAAAACAGTTCTCGCACTGACCAGCAATTCTGCCGCCCCGGTAGAAATCGTTTCCGATTCCCAAGCGGCAACAGCCTCGTAAGGGGGGTCTATTCCAGTGAGGATGATGGTCTATTTTCTTTAACGCCCAGATTCTCAACATTTAATTGTTCTTTGATCTGCCCTAATTCTTTTTCATACCCCACCAAAGTCTGAATCATCTGGGTTATTTTCTCACTAAACCGGTTATCGACAGTATTGACGTCATTCAGCAAAGCCCGGGTATCCTCAAATCGATTTATCGCTTGGGCAACCTTTGATTCTTCTATAAGTCCCATCTGGAAACCTCCTGTTGTTTACGCTTTATTTGTCCGATCCAGTTTGCCGAAATAGCCGTAAAAAAAACAACCTTATTTTAAGGTAACCCAGCCATCATCATCACAACGATTGCATCGTCTTGACTTTAGACCTGTGGCTTTGCGTCTCCGGCTTTCGCCGGATTTGCCGTTTTCTAAAACATAGTTGTTTTCATTTCTTCACTGACTTTACCATTATTAAACCACTTTCATAAATTGCTTGTCAATAAGTCATCCGTAACTTTTTTGTAAACATTCATTGGCTCAATCGTCCTATTCTAACGGGAAAGCAAAGCGGTAAACTCAACCGCCACCGGCTGAAGCCCCGTTGTTGAGACAATCATTCAGTTTGCTCGATATGATAAACATAGTTTCTCATATCCTGGCCCTGTTTCATTTTGACGATCGTATCCAAAGCATTCTTTTTTAATTTAAATACTTCCGCTTTATCTTTAGAACTTAAAATTCTTAACCCTTGTGGATCAGGCGGAGTTGCATAAAATACGTTATTTTTAAAATCAACCGCCTTCACTAAGAAATTCATTGGATTCATCATCCCTTTTCCCATTTCATTCATTGACAAGCTATATTATACTGCAAAAAAAATTCGAATACAAATTAATAAATTACTCTTTTTGCAA